>JBGOXX010000077.1:0-11016 GCA_041479345.1 Alphaproteobacteria bacterium | reverse complement strand
TCGTTCTTCGGGGCCAGCGCCACGACCGCACCGGCTTTGCCCGCGGCAACCAGGGCGATCTTGTAGGCGATGGAACCGATCGGCGTCATTTCGCAGCCGACGAAAGCGCCGCGCTCGCAGAGTTTTTGAAACTCGCGCCAAGAAACCAGCATCTTGGTCCCGGCGATTGAGTTATGCCGCGCGACATGAATAGGCTCGCCATTGAGCCGCGCGCCGCCGCCGGCGATTGCTTCGAAGAATTCGCCGGTTGCCGGGTTGAACACAACGGCTGAGTGTGGCGTGCCTTCGGCAATCACCGCCACCGACACCGCGAATTCCGGGCGCCCGCGCAGGAAAGAACGCGTTCCATCAATCGGGTCGACGACGAAAGCGCGATGCGCTTCGGTGCCGCCGTTTTTGGCAACGCTTTCTTCCGAAAGCCAGCCGTAATCCGGCCTCGCCTTGGTCAGCACGGAATGCAGGAAATAATCGACTTCGAGATCGGCGTGGCTGACCGGATTGTTCGGGCTTTTGTCCCAACTCTCCACGCCGCGCTTGAAATGATCCAGCGCAATCGCACCGGCGGCGCGCACCGCCCGGCACAGCAGAATATGATCTTCGGCAAACGGCCCATGCACCGCGAGAGTGGGTTCGGGAAGGATATTGTGGGCGGGAAGGGCCATGCGATTATGTTCCCGCCACCATCATGCCTTCGACGCGAACGGTGGGGCTGTCGACGCCGTGGCGGAATTCGAGATCGTTGGCGACCGTCATCCGCCGGTACATGTCTTTGAGGTTGCCGGCCACGGTCACTTCGCTGACCGGGTAGGTCAGCTCGCCATTCTCGATCCAGAACCCCGAGGCGCCGCGGCTGTAATCGCCGGTCACCGCGTTGAGGCCGAAGCCCATCAGCTCGGTCACGTAGAATCCAGATTTGATGTCGGCAATCAGATCCTCGGGCGAGATTGTGCCGGGTTCGAGATAAAGATTGGTGGCGGAGGGCGAGGGCGGTCCGGAAACGCCGCGCACCGCATGGCCGGTGCTCTTGAGATTCAGTTTTCGCGCCGAGTGCAGATCCAAAAGCCAGGTGGTCAGCACGCCGCTGTCGATGATCCTGCGCTTTTCGGTGGCGATGCCTTCCGCATCGAAGGGCCGGGAGCGAAGCCCGCGTTTCCGATGCGGGTCGTCCACCACATTGATGCCGGGCAGAAAAATCTGCTCGCCCATTTTGTCCTTGAGGAAGCTGGTGCCCCTGGCGATCGCAGCACCGTTGATCGCACCCGCCAGATGGCTGATGAGCGTATTGGCGACCCTCGGATCGAACACCACCGGCACGCGGGAAGATTTCGCCTTGCGCGGGTTGAGGCGCTTGACCGCTCTCTCACCGGCGCGCTTGCCGATCGTCTCCGGCGAGTCGAGATCGGCGCCGTAAACCGCCGTCATGTAATCGTAATCGCGTTCCATCCCCGTGCCTTCGCCGGCGAGAACCGCCACCATCAGAGAATGCCGGGTAATCGTGTAGGAGCCGTTAAAACCGTTGGTTGCGGCGATGGTGGTTTTGCTCCGGCCCCAGCCCGCTTCCGACCCTTCGGAATTGGTCACGCCCTCGATCTCGCGGGCGGCCTCTTCCGCGAGCATGGCGCGCTCGGCCAGATCCTTGGCAAAAGGCTCGGCGCAATCGTAGGAATCGAGATCGCGGCAAGCCTGGGTGATCTCGTCGGGCGAGGCCAGCCCGCAATCCGGGTCTTCGGGAACCGCGCGCGCCATCGCCACCGCGCGGGCAACCAGTTCCTCCAGGGCTTTCGGCAGAATGTCGGTGGAAGAAACCGCGGCCTGTCTTTGGCCGATGAAAACCCGCAAACCCACGTCCTTGCCTTCGGCGCGCTCGATCTTCTCCGGTTCGCCCAATCGCTGGGCGGCCGAAATCGAGGCGCCCTCGACAAAGAGCGCGTCGGCCTGATCGGCACCGGCGCGCTTGGCGCGGTCCAAAAGGTCGTTAAGCAGGGTCAAGGCTTCGGTCTGAGCCGGCATGGAATCTCTCAATATTTTCTGTGAGTTAGGGTCCTAGGAGGAGCCATTTGGCCGTCATTGGGGCCGGTATTTATATGGGCTGTAAAGGGGGAATTTCCAGGGTGGGGAGGGGGAGGTTAGGCCTGCTTTTCCAGGGATACAAGACGGTCCGATTTGACCCGACACGGACCTGGGGCGCTCCGGATACCGGTGCCGATAGCGCCGTGCCCGACCTACGCAACCGCGCCGTGCGGCGTCAATAATTGCCGCAGTTTGAGGGCGAGGTCGTGCTTGCGATACGGCTTCTTCAGAAGTTCGAAGTCCTCGCTGTCCGCAAAGCGGTCCGCCGCCGATTTCATCGTAAAACCGGACATCAGCAGAATCCTGAGGCCGGCGCGCCGCTTGCGCGCCTGGCGGGCCAGCTCATAGCCGTCCATTCCGCCCCGCATCACCACGTCGGAAAGGACCAGGTCGATATCCGTATGCTTGTCGATCAGGTCGAGTGCGGCCTCGCCGGTTTCCGCCTCCAAAGCGCGATAACCCAGATCCACCAGCTGTTTCATGACGACGTTCCGCACCTCCTCGTTGTCCTCGACGACGAGGATCAGTTCGTTATTGGCCGACAAATCGACGACGGCGGCGCTGGGGGCCACCTCGACGGTACTCGTGGCATCGGCGCGCGGCAGATAGATATTCACCGTCGTGCCGTGCCCGGCCTCGCTGTAAATCTTGATGTGACCCTGCGATTGCTTGACGAAGCCGTAGACCATGCTGAGGCCCAGGCCCGATCCCTTGCCGACGGCTTTGGTCGTGAAGAAAGGCTCAAAGGCGCGCTCCAACACCTCCGGTGGCATGCCGGTGCCGTTATCGCTCACCGTCAACTGGACATAATCGCCACTTGCGAGATCCAGAGCCGAGTCGTCATCAAGCTGGACATTCGTGGCCTCGATGGCGAGTGTTCCGCCTTTCGGCATGGCATCCCGCGCGTTGAGCGCCAGATTGAGAATCGAATCGCCGATCTGGGAAGGGTCGACGCAGACCGGCCATAAATCCGCTGCCGCGTCGATGACGATGTTGATCTGCTCGCCTAATGCCGGGTGCAGCAAGGCGCTTATTTCCGGCAGGCGCGCGCCCAGATTGATGACCTTGGGCTGCAGCGATTGATTGCGCGAAAATGCGAGCAGGCGCTGGGTCAGCTCCGCGCCCCGCAACGAGCCATCGAGCGCCGCTTGAGCCAGCTTGTTGAGCGCGGGATTGTTCTGGGTACGATCCAGAATCAATTCGATATTGCCGACGATGACACTCAGCAGATTGTTGAAATCGTGGGCGATGCCGCCGGTCAATTGGCCGACCGCCTGCATCTTTTGGGCCTGGCGAAGCTGCACTTCGCTCTGCCGCAGCGCGTCCTCGGCCTGTTTGCGCTCGGTGATATCGAGCGCGGCGCCGACCGTCCGCACGGCGCGCCGCTCAACGCCCTTGCCTTCGAAGAAGGTGTGCGCACGGGTGGTGAGCCAACGGACTTCGCCGTCCCGGCGCAGGATTCGGTGCTCGATATTGTAAGGGATGTCCACCGCCGGATCGTGGGCGCGCCGCACCGCCGCCTGGACTCGCTGCAAATCCTCAGGGTGAACCTGGCGGTAGAATTTTTCCAGGGTCACTATTTCGTCCGCGCTCCAGCCGTAAATTTTCCGCTGCTCCGGCGACCAATAGATGGTGCCGGTTCGCTGGTCATGATCGAATATTCCGATATTGGAAATCCGAACCGCCTGGTGCAGCCGGTCCTCGCTTTCGCGTAAGGCTTCCTCGGCCCGCTTGCGCTCGGTGATGTCGTGGACGGTCCCGAGCATGTGGACGGCCTGGCCGGCCTCGTCGCGAAAAATCTCGGCTTTCGAGTTGACGATTCGCTCCGTTCCATCGGGCAGAATGATCCGGTAATCGATGTCATAGGGCTGGTGCCCAAGCGTTGCGGTGTCGGTAGCGCTCTGAACGCGGCTCCTGTCCTCCGGGTGCACGCAGGCGAGCCAATTCTCGTTCGTTGCATAGACGGGATCGGGGGGAAAGCCGAACAGGCGGTAATGCTCTTCGGACCAGATCAATTTGTTGCTCAGAATGTCCCAATCCCAACTGCCGACCCCGGCCACACTTTCCGCCGTCGCCAACATGATTTGGCTGGCCCGCAACGCCTCGTCTTTGCTGCGGCGGTCGGCGTCGAGCTGATCGAGGAAGGTCGTGCTCCGCCAGACGACGATGGAAAATAAAATGACCGTCGAGAGGGCGAGAATCGCGATCCCGAAATTCGGACTGATCGATTCGTAATGTCCGAAATTGGTGACCAAAAAGCCGACGATCAGGAGAACGGCGACCGTCGCCAGAAGGAGCCGCCGCATCATCACCTTGCCGACGCTGTCGCCGGTCAGCATCGTCATCCATCCGCGGTCCGGGGCGGCCAGAGCCGCCGAAGCGAACAGCACGAAGAACGAAACGGCGGTATGCAGCGCCGTCGGCTGGGTTCCCATGAACTGATAAAGCGAATTCATGTCGTAGACGTAGCCGATGACCGCCAGCGACACGAGCGTGAGCCCGAACGTTCCCAGCACCACCGAAATCCGCCGCAACCAGGGTGTTTGGGCTTCGAGGGTCAAAAGCGTGCCGATGAACAAGGTGAAACTCGAGCCGGCGAACAACGACATCTGCCACACTTGAGCTGCCGCGCCATGGGGGGCGGTGAGCCAGTCGAAGAGCCATTTGTCGATGCCGGGATCGAAGCCGGAAAGATGCCCGGCCATGGTCGAAACGCCGATCAGCCCGGCAATCGCCGCACTCCCATAGCCGCCCCAGCGCGCAGGCCGCGCGTGAAAGTGCAGGAGGAACAGGGCCGCACCGGAAAATACGAATCCCACCGCGGTGATCGGCCGCATCGCGACCGTGCCCGGCAATACCGCCGTCAGCGAGGGAATGTTCATTCGCCAGCCGACCAAGACCGAAGCGCCGACGATCGCGACCAGAAGGCCCCCCATCGGCGGGAGCAATTTCAAGATGGCACGCCGTACTTCCAGCGCGTGGCGGCTAGGAGATTGACTGGCGGCATAGACCGGCATGCCCGGCTTACGGCCGGCTGCGGTCGAAAATTCCGGCGCCGCCGCTGCGTCTTGTGAGACCGTCCCGCCGGCGGTGAGGCTCCGCCCGATTCGATCGCGCCGATACAAGAGCGCTGCCACGATCCAGATCGTCGCAACCGCGAAAGTGCGGTTGATCCACGCGAAATTCCCGGCGCCGCCGGGCGGTGCCAGGAATTGCGCGCCGATCGTCAGCGCTGTGCAGAGAACGGCGGTCGCGAGAATGGCTCGGCGGTCGGGGAGCCAAAGGCACAGCATCATGACCGCGGCATAGGCGATGCCGTCGCCGATGCCCGGCGGCGTCAAACTGTCGATGGCAAACGCAGCGCCGATCGCCAGCACCAAGAGCGCTGCGATCAACCGGTGCTTCGTCACGAAATCCACCATGTGCATACCGGCGCGCCATACGATGGTAGGCTGGCCGTCAATATGGTTAACGTTAGTTAAATATTGGTGTAGCCGAAAGGCTTATTTGCCGAGTTTGGCCGGGAAATGGCGGTCAGCCATTGGCGTTTTTGGCAAGGCAACCCCGGTCATCCACTATGCCGATCTCTCCGCATTCTCGCTCACCATCGGCAGTGCTACTTACGATCTGAGCTTTGCGGAGCCGAAGGCCGCCTTGCCACAAATTCCTCCCCCCTTGCGGGGGAGGTTAGGAGGGGGGTGCGAGAAAGGTTCGGGAGCTGCAAAATATCGACCCCCCACCAGCGAAAACCAAGGCCTTGCCTTTCCAAAGCCGGGTTTTTGCTTCCTTCCCCGCAAGGGGGGAGGAAACAAAGAGAGGATCATTTCCGCCCGGTTGGGTTCTCGTTGGCGTAAATTCGGCGGCAGTTCAGACGATATTGCTCTGCAGGGATGTTTCGATCAGGCGATATGGCGCATCGGCGCTACGCGCCGAGACATATTGCACTGGGGGGTTGTTCCGATAAGCTGGGCTCGCATGCATCCCGTGCTTATCCTGAAGCTGATGTTCCTGCTGGCGCTGGCGAACGGCGCGCCGGTGATCGGCAAGAAGATTTTCGGTAACCGGTTTGTCTACCCGCTCGACGGCGGCCGGCGATGGGTCGACGGGCAGCCTTTGTTCGGCGCGTCGAAGACGCTGCGCGGAATCCTGCTCTCCTTGATCGTGACCTCGGCATTGGCGCCGCTCTTCGGCGTCACCTGGCGAATCGGAATGGTGGCCGCGGCCGCCGCCATGACCGGCGATCTGGTTTCCAGTTTTATTAAGCGGCGGATGAAGCTTCCGCCGAGCAGCCAGGCCCTCGGCCTCGATCAGATTCCGGAATCGCTGTTTCCGCTGATCACCTGCGCGCATCCGCTCGGGCTCTCGATCGCCGATATCGCCATCGGCGTTGCGATCTTTTTCATCGGCGAATTGCTGCTGTCGCGGCTGCTGTTCAAATTCAAACTTCGCGACCGGCCGTATTAGGGCGGGCCGTTGCGAAACCGGGTCTGCATCGTCCTTCGAGACGCGCCTTTGGGCGCTCCTCAGGACGAGGTCGTTCATCCGAATTCCTCAGGATGAGGATGTTCATCGGAATTTCTCAGGACGAGGGTGTTCATTCAAAATCCGCCTCATCCTGAAAAATTCCGCCTCATCCTGAGGAGGCCGCGCAGCGGGCGTCTCGAAGGATGGGGCGGATCGGAGATGACGCAATGGTCTCGTATTAGCGCATGAACGTATTGGCGCGTGAACGAACCAACATCACCCGCAGTGCAACTGATGAAGCGTTATTTCCGGCGGGCAGTTGAGCCGCACCGGAACGATGCAGGTCCCGGCACCGCGCGAGGTGTAGCCGATCATATTGTGATGCCGCCACGCGCCCGCCCCCATATGCCGCGGCAAATCCGAATCGAGGATGATCGGGATCGAGCCGGGAAGGCAGATCTGGCCGCCATGAGTATGGCCGCTCAGCAGCAGGTCGAATCCGGCATGGGCGGCGTGGCGGTAAACTTCCGGGGTATGCGACAGCAAAATCGAAAATTCACCCGGGGGAATTTTCGCCGATGCCTTTTCGATATTGTCCATCCGGTAATAATGGGCGTCGTCGATGCCGGCGAGATGAATCCGCTGATCGCCGCGGGCGATCGTCTCGCATTCGTTGAGCAGCATCTGGATTCCCATCTCTTCCATACCGGGGACCATGCGGATCGTGTCGTGATTGCCGAGCACGCCGTAGACCGGCTCCTTGAGATGGGAGCGCAGTTCCCTCAGGCCTTCGAGGGTCGTGTGATACGGCCCGTAGGTCTTGTTGCGGTAATCGCCGGTCAGAACGCAGATGTCATAATTCAGCGAGGGCAGGTGCTCGATGACCCGGCGCATGGCGGCCTGGCTGATCTCCACATGGATGTCGGTGATGTGGAGGATGGTGAAGCCGTCGAATTTCGGCGGCAGATTCTTGAACGCGACCGGATTATGCCGGACCTCGACCCGTTCGGCATTGCGGCGGCCCTGCCAATACATCCCGGCGACCATCAGCGCCTTCCGGACGAAGGCGTGGCTCTTGCGCCAGTTCTCGGGATGGAAGAAGACGAGCCCCTGGCCGAAGACCTGGGCTTCGTGATCGGTCTCGATGCCGAGCCGCTGTTTCGCGTGCAGCCGGCCGAGGCGTTGCTCCAATTTTTTCAAAACTTCCGGGTCCATGGAGAGCGGCCTTCGACGGGCTGTGACTTTGATAAGCCTTGATAACCCTTGGGGCGGGGTTCGGCGCGTGCGGAGAATGAGCCCTCGGTTCTTATCCGGTCAAGGTGGCCGGTCAAGGTGGGGGCAGATCTAGGTCAGGCCGGTGACATTGTTGAGCTTGGCATCGACCAGATCCGCACCCTCGAGCTCGGCGCCGGTGAGATTGGCCGCCGACAAATCGGCGCCTCGCAATACCGCCCGGGAGAGATTGGCGCCGCGCAAATCGACATGCCGCGCCTCGACGCGCTCCAAATTGCTGACCAGCGCTCGCCCGGTCGGGAGCGTCAACGGCCCAAGATCGCTGTCGCGCAAATCCGCATTGGTCAGGCGCGCCGCCATCAGGTTCACGCCGCGCAGATCGGCCCGGTTCATCCGGCAGGAACGGAAATCGGCACCTTCCAGCTGTGCCGCCTGCAGCCCGATGCCGTCGAGATCGCGGCCAAGGAAGATCGCGTGCTTGGCGGTCAGTGCGGAAAGCGACCTTCCGGCCAGCCCCGGCCCGTCGCGCAAGTCATAGCCGCTGACATCGAGCAGCTTCCCTTCCACCCCTTGCGAGGCGACCCAGCGTTCGTGCCGCTCCAACAAGACCTCAAATGGTTCCGGCAGCTCGAAGATTTTCTTGCCCGCGGCTTTTTGCGTCACCGCGCCCGCGAGATCGGCACCGTTGGTTTCGGTGTAATAGAAGATCGCATTGGTGAGAATGGCGTTGCGAAGACTGGCGCCTTTGAGATTGGCGCTCGAAAGATCGGCGCCGGTGAGATCGGCGCCGTCAAGCGTCGCATTGTGCAGATCGGCACGCACGAGTTTGCAATTCCGCATCACCGCGTCGGTGAAATCGGTATGGGCCGCGATCGAGCCGGAGAGTTTCGCCTGGGTCAGATTGGCGTTGACCATGCGAGCACCCTGGAGATCGGAAGCGGCGGTGTCGGCGATGGCGACTTCTTCGATGACGCCGATGCGCACCCGCTGGCCCAGTCTTCCATCCCGCAAATCCGCGTTGAACAGATCGGCGCCTTCGAGATTGGCGCCGCGCAGCACGGCGCCCCGCAAATCGGCGCGCACCAGAATGGCGCCGCGGAGATCCGCACTCGTCATATTGCAGCCGAAGAGATTAGCGCCGGTGAGATTGGCGCCCGCCATGCGCGCGCCGATCAGGAACGCGCCGGTGAAATCGGAATCGTTCAGCCGCTGCCCCGCCAGATCGAGGCTGGAAAGATCGCGATAAGACAACAACGCGCGCTGCCCGCCGAGCCGGCCCGTAAGGTATCGGACGTGCCGGCGCACCGCCTCGTCGAACTCGGCTTGCGACATCGGCGCCCGCGCGCGGACCAGTTTTTTCGGCTCGGCTCCCATAGCCTCGCGACTATCGATCAGCCGCGCTTAACAAGGGCTTAACCAAGACCGGGGAGGGGAGGGCAAAACCCCCGATTACCGGCCTTCCCGGCGGGTTACGAGGTCAACCGGGCGCGCCAGATCGGCTTGAGGAAGTTGAGGATCACCAGGATGGCAATACCGGCGGCCAGGCAAAGCGAGAGGTCGTCGACATGCAGCGGGCCGAAGCGGAACAGCGCCCGCGCCGGCGGCCAGAACAGGGCCAGCCCGAGAACTGCCGCCACTGCAACGAGTACCCGCCACAGCGCCTTGTTGCTACGGCGCAGCGCGGTCGCCACCGATGCGCTGAAGGAGCGGTTGACGAAAATCAGGCCGATATTGGTGACGACCAGAGACGTGAAGACGAGGGCCCGCGCCTCCGGCTCCGGCATATGCGTATGCACCGCCGCGAACAGAATCCCGGCAAGCAGGAGGAGAACGAGCGATCCTTGAATCAGACCCCAAACGACAAGAGCGGTGGAGAGCAGCGGGCTTTTCGGGTTGCGGGGGCGCCGCCGCATCACGTCGTCTTCTTCGCCTTCGGCTTCGAAGACGATCGAGCAAACCGGATCGATCACCATTTCGAGGAAGGCGATATGAACCGGTGCCAGGATGAGCGGCCAGCCGAAAATGAGCGGGAGCAGGGAAAGCCCCGCAATCGGCACATGGACCGCGAGGATGTAGCCCATGGCCTTGCGCAGATTGTCGTAGATTCGCCGGCCCAGCCGGATCGTATGCACGATCGATCCGAAATCGTCGTCGAGAAGCACGATGCTCGCCGCTTCGCGCGCGACGTCGGTGCCACGGCTGCCCATGGCGATGCCGATATGGGCGGCTCTCAGCGACGGCGCGTCGTTCACCCCGTCGCCGGTCATGGCGACGATTTCGCCGTTCGCTTTGAACGCGTTCACCAGCCGAAGTTTCTGTTCCGGCAGCACCCGGGCGAAGACGCGGGTTGCTTCGACGCGATTGTTGAGCTCCGCGTCGCTGCTCCGCGCGATTTCCTCGCCGGTCATGGTGCCGCCCTCGTCGAGGCCCGCTTCCTTGGCGATGGCTTGCGCGGTTGCCGCGTAGTCGCCGGTGATCATGGCGAGTTTAATGCCCGCTGCCCGGCATTCGCGAACGGCCTCCGGGACCGATTCGCGCAACGGATCGGCAAGACCGACGAGGCCCAAGAACTCGAAAATAAAGTCGCGCTGGGAGTCGGGCAATTGCGCGCCGGTGAATCTCGCTTTGGCGACGCCCAGAATCCGCATGCCGTGTGCCGCCATCGCATCCGCTTGGCGCCGCATCGCGGCCATGGCCGCGGCGTCGAGACGGCACAGGCCGGTAATCGCTTCCGGCGCGCCCTTGGCGGCGATAACGAAGTCCGCGGCGCCGGGCGCTTGCCACGCTTGCGACGTCACCAATAAATCCGGCCGTAGCCCGTAGGCATGGACCAAATTCCAATCCGGATGCAGGTGCTCGGAATTGGCCAGATGCAGGTTGCCGAGGTCGTGGAATGCTTTCTCCATCGGGTCGAATGGCTGCTCGGCGCTGGCAAGAATGCCGAACTCGATGAGTGCGTGAATGTGATGCGCCTGCTCCAGCGCCGCTCTGTCTTGCAGCCGCAACGCCCGGTCGCCGTTCCACAATTCCGCGACCGACATTTTGTTTTGCGTCAGCGTTCCCGTCTTGTCGGTGCAGAGGATGGTCGCGGCGCCCAAGGTTTCGATTGCCGAAGCGCGGCGGGTGAGCACGCGGGCCTGCGAGATGCGCCAGGCGCCCATCACCATGAAGACCGTGAGCACCAAAGGGAATTCTTCCGGCATCATCGACATGCTGAGGGCAATGCCGCCCAGCACGCCGTCGAGCCAG
>JBGOXX010000076.1:0-11101 GCA_041479345.1 Alphaproteobacteria bacterium | reverse complement strand
TGCTTCGAGCTGCTCCGCCACGACGTGACCTTCCCGCTCTATGTCGAGGTCGACGAGATCTATAACCTGGCGTGTCCGGCTTCGCCGATTCACTATCAATTCGATCCCGTTCAGACGACGAAAACGAGTGTTCACGGCGCCATCAATATGCTGGGACTCGCCAAGCGCCTGAAGGCGAAAATTTTTCAGGCTTCGACCAGCGAGGTCTATGGCGATCCCGAAGTTCACCCGCAAGCCGAAGATTACCGCGGCTTGGTCAATCCCATCGGTCCTAGAGCGTGTTACGACGAAGGCAAGCGCTGCGCCGAAACCCTGTTTTTCGACTATTACCGCCAGCATGGATTGCGGATTAAGGTGGCGCGGATCTTCAACACCTACGGTCCGCGCATGCATCCGAACGATGGGCGGGTGGTCTCCAACTTCATCGTTCAGGCGCTGAAGAACCAGCCGATCACGCTCTATGGCGACGGCAGCCAGACCCGCGCATTCTGCTACGTCGATGATCTGATCGAAGGATTTCTCCGCTTGATGGATACGGCCGATACATTTACGGGACCGATCAACCTCGGCAATCCCCAGGAGCTGGCGATCGGCATGCTTGCCGAGAAAATCATCGCCATGACCGGCTCGAAGTCGCACATCGAGCGGAAAACGCTGCCCGCCGACGACCCCAAGCAACGCTGTCCCGACATCGGGCTTGCCAAAAGGATTTTGAATTGGGAGCCGCGCGTTCCTCTCGAAACCGGCCTTGAGCGGACGATCGCTTATTTCGACGCGCAGCTTGCCAAAGACCTGGCTCCGCGGCCGCAATCTCGGAGATAACCGGCGGCAACCCGGCCTCGGACACAAGCCACGGTACTGCCGCAGCATTCCAATCACGACGACATCGCCGGAAAATTCGGGCATCTCGAAGGAGACTTTGACGTCGCTTTGCGCGCTCGGTTAAGATGCCGGTCCTTCGCGCCGGGGCCCCTGTGGCGAAACTGGTAGACGCGGCAGACTCAAAATCTGTTGTTCGCAAGAACGTGTTGGTTCGAGTCCGACCAGGGGCACCATTTTAAGGCAAAATATTTTGGATAAGCCTGCGTGAAGCAGGCGTCCGGGGATTTTCTAAATCCCCGCGTACCACTCGTAGCCATGGTCTTCCCAATAGCCGCCATGGCCGTCGCCGAACTTGTCGAAGCTGTCGACGAGTTCGATGCGCATGACGTATTTCGCCATTTTGTAGACGAGCTGGCGCTCGTCGCGCAGCCGCAGCGGCGCGCCGTGCGGAACCGCCAGCGCCAGATCGTTCATGTCATAAGCGAGGATGGTTTGCGGATGGTAGGCGCCGGCGAGATCGATGCTCTCGTAATATTTGATCGGCGTGCCGTCTTCTTTCTTGTCGATCGGGTCGGCGCAGAAGAACATGACATAGCGCGCTTCGGGTTTCGGCTTCACGCGCTCCATGAGGGTGGCCAAGGGCACGCCCTTCCATTTGCCGATGCAGCTCCAGCCTTCGACGCAGTCATGGCGGGTGATTTGGGTGCGTGACGGAAATGCCCTCAATTCGGTCAGCGAAAATGTCATTGGCTGCTCGACCAGCCCGGCGATTTCGAGCCGCCAATCGGCAAAGCCGTTCTTGACCATTTGCCGATAGGCGGCGTCTTCGGGATTGGTCGAGCCGTTGGCTTTGAAATGGGGCGAGATATCGGCTTCGGTGAATTCCGGGGCCGGGCGCTGTCCCGAAACCAGCGGCTGAACCGCATGGTTCAAGGATTCGGCGCTGCCGAGCATTTTCCGGAACCAGTGGCTTTGGGAGAGTTTGTCGCAGCCCGCCAGGGTGAGCATGCCCGCACTTCCGGCGAGGCGGAAAATAAATCGCCGGCGATTGACGCCCTTACTTCGCATGGGGTTCATCGGCTTCGCCGATGTCGTACCGCCCGGTGATCATCGAGCGGAGGTTGTTCCACGCGCCGGAAATCAGAACCATGAACAGGTGAATGGCGACGAAAGCGAGAAACGCGAAGGCGCAGAGAAAATGAATGGTGCGCGCCGATTGCCGTCCGTCGAAGAGATGAAGCAGAACGGGAAAGCCGGCATCGATTCGCGGCGACATGGTGAGCCCAGCCAGCACGACCAGCGGCCCGGCAACAAAGATAACGCCGAAATAGGCGAGCTTCTGCAGAACGTTGTAGCGCTTGGCTTCCTCGCCCTTGGGAAAGTGGAAGCGCAAATGATCCCAGATCGTGCGCCCGATATGTTTGAATTCTTCCGGTGTCGGCACCAGCGCCCAGAAATGGCCGCTTATCAGTGCTGAGGCTGCATAGACCAAACCGTTGATGACGAACAGCCACGCAAAAAAGAAATGCCAGCGGCGGCCCATGGCCAGCCATTGCGGTCCCGGTATTGTCGCCCATTCGGGAAATCCCCGTTCGGTCCATTCGCCGTCGCCGTTCTTTGATAGGCCAAGCACGCCGGTGGTGTCGAAATCATGGCCGAAAATGGTGGTGATGCCTCTGGCCGGGTTGTCCTTGCTGCCTTCGGTGGCGCCGATTTCGAGGATCGGATCGTTGAATGTCGATTTGGGACCCCAGTAAAGAGCGGGATGGGCATTAAAAATTTGTAATCCGCTCATGAGCAGGATGGTCAGGCACAGCACGTTGATCCAATGGGTGACGCGGACGATCGCGCTGTGGCGATAGATCAAATGCCGTGGCTTCGGCTGTTTCAGCCGTGCTTCCGTGAAACCGCCGGTATCGATCTGAGTTGACAACTTGTCCTTCCTCTGGCGCGACTATACCTCATAAAAACCGGCCCTCGAATCGCCATTTCCGCCGGTTCACAGAGCTGTGATTTTTCGGGAGGTCGGCGCCCCTGTCCGAGAATTCGCGGCCCGCGGAAGGAACAAAGAGAACGATGAACGAAATCCGAAGCGGTTCTTCCCAAGCGCATCCCGGCGCAACGGCATCGAAGGCGCCCTCGGTGCGTCTCATTTTTTCGGCGCTGGCGCTTGCCGTACTGCTGGCCTCCCTCGATCAGACGATCGTTTCCACGGCGCTTCCCACCATCGTCGGCGAATTGGGAGGGCTCGCTCACCTCTCCTGGATCGTGACCGCCTATTTGCTCGCGAGCACCATCGTCGGCCCGATCTACGGCAAACTCGGCGATCTTTTCGGACGCAAAATCGTGTTGCAGACGGCGATTGTTCTCTTCCTCGCCGGCTCGGCCCTCTGCGGCATCAGCCAAAGTTTGGCCGAGCTCATCGCCTTTCGCGCGATCCAGGGCCTCGGTGGCGGCGGCCTCATTGTCACCGCCCTTGCCGTTGTCGGCGATATCGTGCCGTCGCGGGATCGCGGGCGGTATCAAGGCATTTTCGGCGCGATGTTCGGCATTTCCACCGCGCTCGGCCCCTTGATCGGCGGTTTTTTCGTCGACCATCTTTCCTGGCGGTGGATCTTCTATGTCAATCTGCCGCTCGGCCTCGTGTCGCTGGTGGTGATCGGCGTGGCGTTCACCGCCCATCGCAAGAGCCCGCACCTCGTCATCGACTACCTCGGAGCAAGCTTGCTGGGGATGGCTCTGACCGGGATCGTGCTGGCGACGAGCCTTGCCGGCACGATTCTTTCGGGCCCGATTCTTTTTGGTCTCGCGGCCGTTAGCGCCATCGCTCTCATTGGCTTTATCCTCGTCGAATGGCGTTCGCCGGAGCCGATCCTGCCTCTGGCACTATTTAACAACAGCGTCTTTTCCGTCTCCGCCGGCATCGGCTTCATCATCGGCGTCGCCATGTTCGGGTCGATCACCCTGCTTCCCGTCTATCTGCAAGTCGTAAAGGGCATCGATCCGTCGGCTGCGGGATTTCAATTGACGCCCATGATGGGCGGCATATTCGTAACGTCGATGGCGAGCGGCCGGATCATCAGCTGGATCGGGCGCTACAAAATATTCCCCGTCATCGGCACCGCTCTCATGACGGTCGCACTTTTCTTCCTCTCGACGCTCGCTGTGGAAACGCCGTCAAGCTTGGCGGCCGCCTACATGCTGGTGCTGGGGATCGGGCTCGGCATGGTGATGCCGGTCCTGGTGCTGGCCGTGCAAAATGCGGTCGCCTATGAGCATCTGGGCGTGGCCACCTCGGGAACGATCTTATTCCGCTCGATCGGCGGGTCGCTCGGCGTCGCCATGTTCGGCGGTATTTTCGCTCATGCCCTGCAATCCAATCTCGCGCGGAATCTACCGCAAGGAGTCAAACTTCCCTCGGTGACCGATCCGGCGGCGATCGCGGCGCTACCCGATCCGTTGCGCACCGCCTTTATCGAGGCCTTTGCCGCGTCCCTCCATCCGGTTTTCCAAACCGCCGCCGTTTTTGCCGCCATTGGCGTCGCTCTGGCGCTGGCCCTTCGCGAAATTCCGCTGCGGAAGTCGCTCCGGCCGGAAGTCACCGGCGAAGCTTTCCCGATGCCGCGCGATGCGACCTCGCTCGAGGAATTGGAGCGCATCGTGACCTGCCTCGCGGCCCATGAAAATCGCTGGCGCGTCTACGCCCGGCTTGCCGCGCAAACCGAAACCGATCTCGATCCGCAGGAATTGTGGCTGCTCGCCCGGTTGATGGAGCGGCCGACACCGCTCTCTGTACCGGCGCTTGCCACGGAGCTCGGCATCGATGCGCGGCGCCTGGCACCGATTGCCGAAAGATCGGCGGCAGCCAAAATTGCGGCGCTGGATGACCGCCAATGCCTTGGCCCCACGGCGCATGGCCGGCACGTCTTCGAGCGGATCATCGCGGCACGGCAACTCAATCTCGAGGATCTTCTTTCGGCGTGGTCGCCGGAAAAGCACCCGGAGATCAAAGCGATGCTGGCGCGCCTAGCCAAGTCGCTGGTGGCCGAACCGCCGATGTTACCGCCGCCGATGGCTGCGGCGCCTATTGAGTGAGCCGGAGCAGGCTTTGTTCGATCGGAGGAGAATGCTGCCATGATTCGAAAATCCGGAAAGAGGGTCGCCGCCGGAAAGACGATCCGCAGAAAATCCGCCAAGAAATATTGGTCCGCCGAGGTGATGCGAAGAAGCGACGCCCTGGATATCGAAAGGGGCGCATTTTCGTTTCGGGATCCGAAGAAGATCGCACAGTCGCTCAAACGCTCCGCCGAACGGAGCAAGCGGCGGAAGGCCGGGCCTTTTCAATCCGCAATGTCGATGCTGAATTTCTATATCAATCGCGGCGGAAAGAATTTGCCGGCGTCGCGCAAACGGGTTCTCACTCAGGCGAAAACGGAATTGAGAAAACTGTTCGGCCGTGAATAGGTTTTTATTGCGTCAGCCGGCCCCGAATAAAATCGGCCCCGGACCGTTTCCGATCCGGGGCCGGCTGGGCCGTCTCTTCTTTTTACGTATGGCCGATTACTGTCCGAATTGCCCCGGTTTATTCGGTCCGCGGTCTTGCGGCCCATGGTCCTGCGGACCCTGACGGTTCGGCGATTGTTGGGTCGCAGGCTCCGCCTTCTTCTGGATTTCCGGCGCCGCGGCTTTCGGAGCCGGAGGCTCGGGAGTCTTTGCCACCGCTGCGGGCGGTCCGGCTTGGCGCTTCCAGCCTTCGACGGTCGGTGCCAAATGAGTCGATTGCGCCGGATGACGGATTTCCGCTGCCGGAGCAGGCGCTGATTCGACCTTAGGAGTCGGTGCCGCTTGGACAGCTTCACGGGCTGGTGATCCGTGGACAACTTCCGGTGCGGCCGTAGGCTTCGGCGTCGATCCCTGGATCGCTTGCTCATGACGAGTTGTCGCTGGGCTGGACGGAGTCGGCGTCGAACCCTGGATCGCCTGCTCATGACGAGTTATCGCTGGGCTGGACGGAGTCGGCGTCGATCCCAGGACGGGCTGTTCATGATGAATGATCGCCGGGGCGGATGGCGCCATCGTTGATTGAGGAACTGGTTGCTCGCTGTGACGAATTTCCGGGCCCGGCGCAGCATTGTGTGTTGCGGCGTTGGGCATCGAAGCGTTCGGGGAGGTATTCGGCGTCATTGTCGCCTGGGGCTCTGCTTTCGGTCCTGGTTGGGCTTGCAGATTGGCCCGTCCCGGCGTTGACGGCGAAGCATTCGGCGTTGTGCCGTTCGACATGGTTCCCTGATTCTCGCCATGGCGAATTGGGGGCGGGCCGTGCACGACCTCCGGCAGAGGCTTGGTCTGGGATTCCGGAGCAGGTCCGGTCTCAACCTGCGGCGCATTTTGCGGTTGCCCGCGATTGGAGGGCTGTGCCGCGCCGATTGCGGCGGGAGTGGATGCACCGCCCGGCGTTGCGGTTGAAACCGCCGGTCTCGCCGCACGGCCGTGGAAGGTGGGGCCCGGTGACTTCGGCACCGTGAAGGCGGCCGGCACCTGTTGGCGTTCCGTCGCCTGTTCGGTTTGCGGCGGCTGCGCATTCGGGGCCGCGGCGGGCGCGGTGACGATTCTTGCCGGCGTGCCCGGTTTGGGGACGTCGACGGTCGCCGCTTCTTGAACCGCGATCCCGGCTCGCGCCGCCGGAGTTGGATCAAGGTGTGTCAATTGCGGGCGCACCCGTGCTTGCGCCAAGTCTTCGCGTGCCACGGAAATTCGTGCCCGGCCGACAGGGGCCGCACCGGTGAAGGCCGAAGCCGAAACCACCGTCGCCGCTTGCTGGTTGACGAAATTATTCACGGTCACGTTCTTCTCGACGGTGATGTTGTTGACGACCGTGACATTGGTGATGTTGACGTTGCGAACATAAGTCGGGCTCGCGTGATACCAGGGATGGAACACTTCGCGCGGACCGAGCGGGACCCAGCCGACGGCCGGGAAGCTGTGGCCGATCGAAATTGAAATGCCGAAATTACTGCCGCCGATGAAGGCGACAAGCGCCGGCGCATAGACGGGACGGGCAACGATTTCGCCCGGGCACCAGCCCCAGCGGTCGTGAATCTGAACCCAGCGGCCGTAGTGGAAGGGCGCAAAGCCCCAGGGTGCGTCGTCGATCCAGGTCCAGCCCCAGGGCGCAATGAAGGCCCAATGGCCGTAGCGATAGGGCGCCCAATCGACGGCAACTTGTGTCGGATACCACACTGCACCGTAATCGGGCGTCGTATTCCAGCTGCCGTAGGTGTCGAGATCCTGATAGCCGGTCACCTGCGGCGAGACATATTGAAGAGTCGGCGACGGCGACGGCGCAACCCGGGGACCGTTCCAAGTGATCGTCGGCGAACTCGTCGAGGGGGTAGCGAGCGCTCTCTCGCTGCGCTCCCGTGACAATGCCCAATCGTCGAAGGGCGTCGAATTGCCTTCGCTCAAGGTGAAACTGGTCGGATCGCCGCTTTCGACCGCGGTCTCGCCGGGCCCGACGTCGAGCGAAGAACGCGGGCCATCGAGCTCCGCCTTGCCTTCCAGCACCGAGACCTGAACTTGGTCGGTCGGCGCCGGCGTGTCGCCATTGGGATGTCCGGCATCGATGTGATAGCTCCCGGGCTGCAGCAGCATGACATTGCCGCGCGGAGTCACCACGGTTACCCCGCCCGACGGCAGCGTATTGAGATGCACATTGACGATGCCTTGCTCGACTTCGACTTGCGTGCCGGTATCGTCAAGCTTCGTAATATCGACCGCGGTCGTCTGATCCATCCGGATTTCGACCGGACCGATTTCGATTTCGGCGCGGGAGTTGGCCTCGGTCCAGAACGAATTGCCCGAGGTCACGGGAAAATTGAGAACCGCCGGCGACCACTGATCCTGGTCGGCGGCGTGGAAGGAAACCGTGCCATCCACGTAACTCAAGCGGCCGACGCGTTGCGGCGGATCGGCCGGCGAGATGGTCGGCTGGTCGGCAACGGGATCGGCCAAAGGATCGGCGAGCACCGGACCGGCCGCGCTCAGAAAAATAAGAACGGCGCTGAGCGCGAAGGGCAGGGCGATCCTAGTTCGCGTGAATAACGCATCGATAAACATCCGGGTGTCTCCACTATGGATGCGGGCGGAAAGCGATCATCCGGACGGATGACCGAGGCGTGCTTTCCCACCACGCTGAAAATCGAAGAGCGCATGCCGGTCGGCAATGCTTCGCTCGCAAAGGACTAGATGGTGCTTGTATCCAGAGAATGCACCGCCGACTGGCCATACGATTACGTGACTCTCCGCGTTGCAGCCTCCGGTGATGACGGTCTCTTCCGCGAGCAATTTTCTCATTTGCGCTCTCATGTCAGTTACACGCGAGCCACGGGGCAAACCTGCGGCCCCCGGCTTGCGGTGGATTCCGGCGGGTTTCCGGGCGCTCGGTGAGATCGTCGGCCGGAAAGGCTTGTGGCGAAACTGTGACGACGAAGCTGGATTGCTGTATTGCCACTCGTATGCCCGCACCAAGTCATGAACCGCCAAATATCCATTGATTTGAAGGTCTAAGACCATGCTCGCCCATTGGCATATGCCTGCCGCTTGGCGATTGCCGGGCCAGCACCGCGGGCGTAGAATTGCCGCCAATTCTGGCCGTCCGCGCATTCCGCGTTTCGGGACGGCGGGCCGCACGGGACATCGAACCCGGATGGCGGCCGCAACGATGGCCTTAACGATTCCGCGCAAAGACGGAAAACTGGCCGTTCTCAACGGCTTTCTCGGGAGGAAGTAATGACGCCAAAAGTAATTCAAGACATCCGCAGCAAGGTTCAAATCCGCGCTCGCTATGACAACTTCATTGGCGGGCAGTGGGTTGCACCCGTCGAAGGAAAATATTTTTCCAATGTGAGCCCGGTCGACGGGCAGCCGATTTGCGACATCGCGCGCTCGACCGCAAAAGACATCGACAAAGCGCTGGATGCGGCACATGCCGCGCGCGAGAAATGGGGCAAGGCGTCGCCCGCCGAACGCGCGATGGTCTTGAACAAGATCGCGGACCGGATGGAACAGAATCTCCATATCCTGGCGATGGTCGAAACGCTGGATAACGGCAAGCCGATCCGCGAAACGACGGCCGCTGATATTCCGCTGGCGATCGATCACTTCCGTTACTTCGCCGGATGCATTCGCGCCCAGGAAGGCTCGATCGGCGAGATCGATGAGAACACCGTCGCCTACCACTTCCATGAACCGCTGGGCGTGGTCGGCCAGATCATTCCGTGGAATTTTCCGATCCTGATGGCGACGTGGAAATTGGCGCCGGCATTGGCCGCGGGCAATTGCGTCGTCTTGAAGCCGGCCGAGCAAACGCCGTTCAGCATCATGGTGCTGATGGATCTGATCGGCGATCTGCTTCCTCCCGGCGTGCTCAACGTGGTCAACGGCTTCGGCATCGAAGCCGGCAAGCCGCTGGCGCAAAGCCCGCGCATCGCCAAGATCGCGTTTACCGGCGAAACCACGACCGGCCGCTTGATCATGCAATACGCCACCGAGAACATCATTCCGGTGACTTTGGAGCTCGGCGGCAAGTCGCCGAACGTGTTCTTTGCCGACATATTCGCGAAAGACGACGATTTTGCCGACAAGGCGATGGAAGGCTTCGCCATGTTCGCGCTCAATCAGGGCGAAGTTTGCACCTGTCCGTCACGGGCCTTGGTGCAGGAATCGATCTTCGACAAATTCATGGAACGGGCGGTTGCGCGCGTGAAGAAGATGACGCAGGGCAACCCCTTCGATCCGGCGACCATGGTCGGCGCCCAGGCTTCGAATGATCAGATGGAGAAGATTCTCTCCTATATCGACATCGGCAAGAAGGAAGGGGCGAAGGTGGCGATCGGCGGCCATCGCGCGATGCCGGGCGGCGATTTCGATTCCGGCTTCTATGTCGAACCGACGATCCTCATCGGCAAGAACGACATGCGCGTCTTCCAGGAAGAAATCTTCGGCCCCGTCGTTTCGGTGACGACGTTCAAGGACGAAGCCGAAGCCTTGGCGATCGCGAACGACACGCTCTATGGATTGGGCTCCGGCGTGTGGACGCGGGACATGAACACCGCCTACCGCATGGGCCGCGGCATCAAGGCCGGGCGGGTATGGACCAATTGCTATCACCTCTATCCCGCACACGCGGCCTTCGGCGGCTATAAGCAGTCGGGCATCGGGCGCGAGACCCACAAGATGATGCTGGATCACTATCAGCAGACCAAGAACATCTTGGTCAGCTACGATCCGAAGCCGATGGGCTTCTTCTAAAATAAATATCGGGCGGGGGTGCCGCGCACTCCCGCCCGTATTGTCTTTGCGTCATGAAAGATCAGACCGAAACCCAAATCGAATCCGAAACCGCCAGCCGGGTCGCCATCACTCCGGAAGCGGCCGTCATGGTGCGCCAGCTCAAGGCGCAGCACGGCGCGCTCTTGTTCCATCAATCGGGCGGATGCTGCGACGGCAGTTCGCCGATGTGCTATCCGCTCGGCGAATTCCGGGTGGGCGCGCAGGATATCTTGCTCGGCGAAATCGAAGGCTGCCCGTTCTATATCGGCGCCGCCCAATTCGAACATTGGAAGCACACCCATCTCACCATCGACATGGTGCCGGGCCGCGGCGGCGGCTTTTCCCTCGAAGCGCCCGAAGGCTTTCGCTTTCTGACACGCTCGCGGGTGTTTTCGGAGAAAGAAGGGCGGCTGGTCGAAGAACTCTGCCCGCTGGTGCGCGGCGACGAAGTGGCGAAGCGCGCTTAGACGCGCTTACGCCAAATCGAACAGCAGAATCTCCGAATCGTCGCTGGCTTTTAGCTTAAGCGCCGTCTCGTCCGAAATCTCGGCGCCGTCGCCGGCTTCAAGCGCAACCCCATTCAGTTCGATCGCACCACTCGCCACTTGCACCCAGCCGAACCGGCCCGGCGATAAGTTTTGCTGGACAGTGCTGCCCTTTGCGAGCTTGCCGGCATAAACCGCGACGTCCTGATGCAAGATCAACGATTCATTGCGGCCGTCGGCGGAGCAAACGAGGCGAAGCTTTCCGTCGAGAGCGCCGTTGGGAAACGCCTTTTGCTGATAGCCGGGCTTGAGCCCGCCCTTCTCCGGCAGAATCCAAATTTGGAGCAAATGCGCGGGTGCTGTTTTCGAGGCGTTGAATTCGCTGTGCTCGATCCCGGTTCCCGCACTCATGCATTGCACGTCGCCGGGCGAAATGGTCGAGCCATTGCCCAGGCTGTCGCGAT
>JBGOXX010000075.1:0-11126 GCA_041479345.1 Alphaproteobacteria bacterium | reverse complement strand
TGGGGACAAGTGCGATCGGTGAAGGCGTGATATTATTCGTCATGGCGTTGCTCTCCTTTGCGGATTCGACACCCCGAGCCTAACGGCTCAAGGCGGGCAACGCCTACCTCGCTATTTCAACAATGATCGGGACAATTCCAAGACTATCCCCGCCGGCAGGTAGTGATCGAAATCCAGCGGCCAGAATCGATCGAGCGCAAAGCCAATCGCCAAGCCGGCCAAATAGATCAGCGGCGGCGGTGCGATGACGCCTGGATTGTCCTTTTCTTGTTCTTGCATTTAGCCATCCCCCCGATCGGCGGCCAGAGTGGTTGGATAGTGCCGGGCTTTCATTCCGTCAAGCAAGTCGGGTGACGGCACCTGCTGACATATTCGTGAGGTGATGGGGTTCCCCCGCCCTGATATCGTTTGCCTGGAAACTTGCGGAGAGGCGCGCCATGGACGGCACCCCCAATCTCGAACAAGAAGTGCTGAAGCGATACGCCGAGGCGTCCCGTAAGCCGGAGGCGGCCCTTTGTTGTCCGGTTACTTACGATCCGAAATTTCTGGCGGTTATCCCGAAGGAGATTCTGGAACGGGACTATGGCTGCGGCGATCCCTCGCGCTACGTCCGATCGGGCGAAACCGTGCTCGATCTCGGCAGCGGCGGCGGAAAGATCTGTTACATCGCCTCACAAATCGTCGGCCGTAAAGGCAAGGTGATCGGAATCGATTTCAATCCCGCCATGCTCAAACTGGCGCGCAAATACCAGAAGGCCGTGGCCAAGCGGATCGGCTGGGACAATGTGGAATTCCGCCGCGGCCGCATCCAAGACCTGCGCACCGATCTGGAAGCCGTCGAGCGGCGGCTGACCAAAAGCCCGATCCGCTCGCTGGAAGACCTCGACGATATCCAGGAATCGATCCGGCAGGCGGGGCTTTCAAAGCCTCTGATCGCCGACGGGAGCATCGACACGGTCATTTCCAACTGCGTGCTGAATCTGGTGAAGCCCGAGGACAAGCCCCAGCTCTTCCGGGAAATGCACCGGGTGCTCAAGTGCTCCGGCCGGGTCGCGATCTCCGATATTGTTTCCGATGAACCGGTGCCGCAAAATTTGCGCGAAGATGCAACGCTTTGGTCTGGCTGCATTTCCGGCGCCTATCAGGAACGCGAATTCTTGCGGGCCTTCGAAGCGGCGGGATTCTATGGCATTGCCGTCGACAAACGCGACGCCGAGCCCTGGCAAACCGTCGACGGCATCGAATTCCGTTCGGTTACGGTCACTGCTTACAAAGGGAAAGAAGGGCCCTGCCTGGAGCGCAATCAGGCGGTCGTCTATAAAGGGCCGTGGAGCGCCGTGCATGACGACGATGGCCACATGTTGGAACGGGGGGTGCCGGCCGCGGTTTGCGACAAGACCTTCCGAATTTACACGTCGGAGCCCTATGCGCAGGATATCGTGGCGATTTCACCGCGGGTAGAAATCCCGTTGGATAAGGCGGGCGAGTTCGATTGTTCACGGTCGGCGCACCGCGATCCTCGGGAAACCAAGGGCCTCGACTATGCGGCAACGACCGATCCGGCGGGCCAGTGCTGCGCCCCCGAATCAAACGTAAAGTGCTGCTAGGCCCTGTTTACAAAATCCTAATGCGATGAATCGCCGGGAGAGTCCTGCTCGTCGCCGCGGTCGCGAATGCGATCGCCGCTGTCACTGAGCTCATAGGCGACGAGCCGGTTTTCCTTCATCAAGGGCACGACCATAATCTTGGACGTCCGCAGATAAGTGAGGTCGGCGCTGCCCTGCCCCAAATCCGCGACCGGAATGAACTCCCCGCTCGGCGAAACCAGGAATAGCTTTCCCGCCACCCAGTCGGTGACGAAGTAATTGCCGTTTCCGTCGGATTCGACGCCGTCGATATTGCCGACCGTCCTGCCGTCACCAAGCGGGGCAACCTTGCCGTCGGCTAGAGAAACCGTCACCAGATGGCCGGGTACGCTGGTTTGGAAGCCCGGCTTGTCGATGACGCCCCAGGAGCCGACCACGAGTCTGGTTTTTTCGGCGAAGACGCCGTTGGGCGACGCCAGCAGCGGATTCTTGACCCAGAGCGAGAATTTTCCGCCGGAAAAACGCCAAATCGAGTCATTCAACATGTCCGACACATAGACATGGCCGAAATAATCGGCCGCCGTGTCGTTGAGGAATTTGGCGCCAGGGGCCGGATATTTCGTCACCTTGCGATCGGCGAGGGTGATTTCGACCAATTCGTCGATATCGGCGGCATAGAGCTTGCGGCCGGCAATCGCCAGGCCCTTGGGCGCGTTGAGCCCGGTCACCCAGGCTTTGTCCAGCATCTTGCCGTCGGCCGAGACCTTCGAAATGAAGCCGTTGCCGTCTTTGACATCGGCGGCGCCATTCATATTGGACACGTAAAAGCAGTTCTGCAGGGAATCGTAGACGACCGATTCCGGCTCTTGAAAGCCATAGAGTGTCCAGGCCTGGGTCAGATGCGGCCGCTCGATATCCTGCGCATTTGCCGCGCCGCCAAGCGCCAGAACGCCCCCTAAGCTCACCCAGAACGCCGTTCGGATCAGCTCCTGCATCGCACCCCTCCTCGTTTGCCGGTTCTCCGTAGCCTAGCCGATGGAACGGGCGAAGACAAAGTCGCGCTCAGCTTCGTTGACAGGAAAGGAAGAGGACGCCGAATATGCCGGAAACCGCCGCGGGGGATAAGGCATGGCCGGACCCAATCTGAAAGATGTCCTCCAAAATCACCGCAAATGGCTGCGCAATGCCCGCGAGGGGCGTCGCGCCGATCTGGTGGGTGCGGATCTGCGAAACGCCAATTTTCAAGCGGCGGATCTCCGGGAGGCGGATTTGCGCGAAGCCGATCTGTCGGGGGCGAAGCTCGGCCAAGCCAATTTGTCCGGCGCCAACCTGACCAGCGCCTCGCTGCGGGACGCCGATCTTCAGGGCGCCGACTTGACCCGCGCGGATCTCAGTCATGCGGATTTGCGCGGCGCGCGGTTTACCGGCGCCGTTTTTACCAACACGGATTTGTGGCGGGCCAATCTCATGGGTTGTACGATCTCGCCCAAGGCGCTGCACGCCGCCCTCAATTGCAAGGCGCGCTGATCCCTCGGGAGTATCCATGAACGAGAACGACGTCGAGATCCTCGAGAAAATCGAGGTTTTCCGCGGTTACTTCCGCGTCGACCGCTATCGCCTGCGGCATCGCCTGTTTGGCGGCGGCTGGAGCGGCGAAATGACCCGGGAAGTCTTCGAACGCGGCCACGCCGCCGCTGTCCTGCCCTATGATCCGATCCGGGACGAAGTCGTGATGATCGAGCAATTCCGCGTCGGCGCTTATGCCGCCGGCAGGCCGCCCTGGCTTTTCGAAATCGTCGCTGGGATCATTGAAGAAGGCGAAACCGCCGACGAGGTGGTGATTCGCGAGGCGGTCGAAGAAGCCAACTGCCAAATCAGCGATCTCATCCCGATCGCCCATTATTTGGCGAGTCCGGGGGCGGTTTCGGAGACCATCGCAGTTTATTGCGCCCGAGTCGATTCGAGCGGTGCGGGGGGCATTTTCGGCCAGCAGCACGAGCATGAAGACATCAAGGTCGTCGTCATGCCGTTTTCGGAAACGGTAAAGCTGCTTGAGGCGCGGAAGATCGACAATGCGACCGCGCTGATCTCGCTGCAATGGCTGGCCCTTAACCGCGACAAGGTGCGGCGCCAATGGGGCGCGACCTGAATTTTCAGGCTGCGTAACGGCTCGCCGCCAGAAATTCGCGGGTATAACGCTCTGCCACCTTTCCTGCCCGCAGATCGGCAGCCGTCAGTTCTTCGATGATTTCACCCGACCGCATCACCGCGCAGCGCCCGCACATATGGGCAATGAGCGGCAGGTCATGGCTCACCAGGAGATAAGTAAGGCCCAATTCCGCGCGGAGCCGCTGCAGCAAATTCACCACCTCGGCTTGGACCGAGACGTCGAGGGCCGAGGTCGGTTCGTCCAGCAGCAGAATCTTCGGGCTTAGGATCAGCGCCCGGGCGATGGCGATTCGCTGGCGTTCCCCGCCCGATAGCTGATGAGGAAGCCGCCGCCGGAACCGCTGCGATAGACCAACATTTTGTAACGCTTCGACCACGCGCTGTTCGGCACGATCGAGCTTGTGAATAGCGATCGGTTCCAAGAGCACGCGCTCGATCGTGTGATTCGGATGCAGCGACCCAAAGGGATCTTGAAATACCATCTGCACAATGTTCGGCAACGCTTTGAATTTATATGATGATCTCTGGTGTCCGGCGAGCTCGATCCTCCCCGTCCAGCCGGTGATAAGGCCGGCCAGCGCGCGCAGCACTGTGGTCTTGCCGCAGCCTGATTCACCGACGAGTCCGAAGGCTTCTCCCGATGCCACCCGAAACGAAACGCGGGACACCGCCGGCTTCTCGCGGCCGGGAAATCGGACGGTGAGATCGCGAACCTCGATCATGAATTGGCCCAAGCCGGATCGCGCGGAACGGTCGGCAATACGGACACCGGCTTATCGAGACTTGGCCGCGCCGCCCACAGAGCTCGGGTGTACGGATGTTGAGCCTCGGCAATCTCATCGGCGCGTAACGATTCGACGATCCGCCCCGCATACAGGACCAAGATCCGGTCACAGAACGACGCAACGAGACCAAGGTCGTGGGAAATGACGAGCAATCCCCTGCCCCGCTTCACCGCCAAGTCATCGAGCAGCGAGAGCACCTGCCCGCGCAGGGTGACATCGAGGGCGGAGGTCGGCTCGTCGGCAATGAGCACGCCGGGCTCGGCCATCAGCATCATGGCGATCATGATTCTCTGACCCTCGCCGCCGGACAATTCATGGGCATAGGCATTGAAGACCCGCGCCGGATCGCGGATGCCGACCGAGTGAAGCATGGCAAGCGCTTGCGCACGAACGTGCGCCGCCGAATCGGTGAAATGCGCGAGCCGCGTTTCCATGATTTGACGGCCTACACTCATCACCGGGTTGAGCGAAAATCGAGGGTCTTGGAGGATCATCGAAATCCGCCGGCCACGGAGGCTGCGCATTTCGGCTTCGCTCACGCGCGAAAGATCGATTCCATCGAGTTCCAGCCGCCGTGCCGAGACGATTCCGGGCTTGGGCACAAGGCGCAGGAGGGCGCGTGCGATGGTGGATTTTCCGGACCCGGATTCGCCGACCAGTCCGAGCTTTTCGCGCCCCAGATCGAAGCTGACGCCACGCACGGCTTCGATAAGGCCGGAAGCGCCAGGGAAGCTCACCCGCAAATCTTCAACCCGAAGCAGCGGCGTCATTGGTTCCTCCGCGGATCGAGAAAATCGCGAATGCCGTCGCCCAGCAGATTGAAGCCGAGGCTCGCCCCCAGAATGGCAAAGCCCGGCATGGCCGCGACCCACCATTGATCGGTCAGATATTGCCGGCCGGCGGCCATCATCGCGCCCCATTCGGGTGTTGGCGGCTGCGCGCCCAAGCCCAGGAAACCGAGGCCGGCGGCGGTGAGCACGACCCCGGCCATATCGAGGGCAAGCCGGACGACGACGGAGCCAAGGCAGAGCGGTGCGATGTGGCGGAGCAGAATCCGCGCCGGCGATGCGCCAAGCAGGCGCACCGCCGCGATGAATTCGGCTTGGCGGATAGCAGCCGCTTCCGCCCGCGCGACCCGCGCATAGATCGGCCAGGACGTGGCCGCAATTGCAACAATGGCGTTGTCCAAGCTTGGGCCCAGCACAGACACCAGCGCCAGGGCCAAAATGAGTTTGGGAAACGCCAGAAACACGTCGGTAATTCGCATCAGCACGGATTCGACATACCCGCCGAAATATCCGGCGGACATGCCGATGAGCAATCCGATGGGTGCCACGATACCTGCTACGAGACTCACGATCTTCAAGGTCGTACGGGCGCCGAAGAGAATGCGGCTCAGAATGTCGCGGCCGAGCTCATCGGTGCCGAGAAGATGCGAGGCACCCGGCGGCAACAACCGATTCGCCAAATCCTGAGCCACCGGCGAATAGGGCGCCATGACCGGTGCAAGAAGCGCCGCAAGAATGACAGCCCCAATGAGGATGAAACCCAGTAATGCCAGCCGGTTCCGGGCGAGATCCCGGATCGATTTCACGAATCGAAGGGACCTGGGGTCGAGAGCCAGCACGTCGCTCATCTCTGGGTCCTTCGCAGCCGCGGATCGAGAACCGGGTAAAAAAGCTCGGCCAGCAGATTGAGCAGGATGAACACGCAACCCACGACCAGCGTGCCGCCCAGAACCGCGTTCATATCGGCGCTGAGAAGCGAATGGGTGATGTAGAGCCCGAGCCCCGGCCACGCGAAGACGGTCTCGGTCAATACCGAGCCTTCGAGCAATCCGCCATAGGCGAGTGCGATGACCGTGATCAGCGACACCAGGATATTACCGAAGGCGTGAACCCAAACGACGCGGAATTCGGAAAGCCCCTTGATCCGCGCCGCCGTGATGTATTCCCGCGCTAGCGCATCGATCATGAAGCTGCGCGTCATGCGGCTTAGATAGGCCAGCAAAAAGAAGGCGAGGATTGAGGCCGGGAGCACCAGGTGCCTCAATGCATCGGCGAACACCGCGCCGTTTCCAGCCAACAGGCTGTCGATCAAGATCGAACCGGTGACGGGCGTTATCAGGCCTTCGTGATAGATGTCGAGCCGGCCGGGACCGCCGGTCCAGCCCAGCCGCGCGTAAAAGAGCAACAGCCCCATCAAGCCGAGCCAGAACACCGGCACCGAATAACCGATCAGGCCGAAGATGCGCGCCACATGATCGGGCCATCTTCCGCGCCAAACCGCGGCGGCGACACCCAACGGAATTCCCAGCAACACGCCGAGCAAGGTTGCACTGGTGGCGAGTTCGAGAGTGGCGGGGAAAACCCGCTTAATGTCCGAGATCACTGGTTGCGCGGTCAAAACCGATTCGCCGAAATCGCCCCGCACGGCATGGCCCGCGTAGATCCAGAATTGCCGATAGAGTGGCAAATCCAATCCCATTTCGGCGCGGGCCTTCGCGATCACATCGGCGGGGGCACGGTCGCCGACCGCGGCCAGGACCGGGTCGATCGGCAGCATCCGCCCGATGATGAAAGTTACGATCAGAAGGCCGAGCAGTGTGAACGCGGCGGCGACGATGTTACGGACCGCACCGGCGATGAAGGATGAACGGTTCACGAGCTTTTCGTCACCTCGCGATAAAAGACCGTATCGAATCCCTCGCCCATCACGAAGCCGTGCAATTCGCGGCGCTCGACGGCAAGATCGACTTCTTGGAAAAGAACAACGAAGGGCGAGTCGTCTAGCACGCGGCGCTGAATTTCATGATAGATCGCCGCGCGTTTCTCCGGATCGCGTTCGCCGACCGCCTCGTCGGTCAATCGCGACAATTCGGGAATTTCCCAAGCATTGCGCCAAGCCAGGGTTTTGACCTTCGCCGCATCGGAATTGTCGGGATTGCTGGCGAAAGCCTGAGCGTTGCTGTGCGGATCGCGATAGTCCGAACCCCAGCGGCCGAAATAGATATCGTGATGGCGGGCCCGGTATTTGGTCAGCACTTGCTTGCCATCGCCCGGAATCAGGCGAAGCGTGATCCCGGCTTGGGCGAAGCCGGCTTGAAGCGATTGCGCCATGTCGAGATCGGGCTGGCTATTGCGGACATCAATGGTGACGGCAAAGCCGTCGCCCAGTCCGGCCGCCGCCAACAATCGCTTGGCTTCATCGAGTTTCCACGAATACGGCCGGTCGTCGAGCGTGCCCAGATATCCGGCCGGAATGATCGTCTGATGGATTTCCGCTTGGCCGCGCAAAATCGTATTTGCAATACCGTCATAGTCGACGAGATAGCGGAACGCCTGACGCACTTCGGCTTTGCGCAAGAATTCATTCTTCTGATTGAGGCCCATGTAATAGAGCCCGTCCTTGCGGACGGTGTGGGGACGCAAACCGGGATTGCCGGCCATGCCGGCCGCCTGGTCGGGGCCGAGATTGCGCGCCACGTCGATGTCCCCGCGCTCGATCAGCAGCCGCTGCACGCCGGGCTCGGCGATATGACGAAGGAAAACGGTCTGCATGGCCGATTTTCCACGCCAGCAATTTTCGAACAGGTCGAGAATGACGATCTCATTGGGCTTCCAGACGCGCAGACCGAACGGGCCGGAGCCGGCCGAGCGGGTGCGCAGCCATTTATTGCCGAGATCGCCGCTTTGCTCATGGGCTTGAACGAGTTTGCTGTCGATGATCGACGCGCAAGCGCAAGTGAGACACGCGAACAAGAAAGACGGCGCAAAAACGCGGCCGGTCCGGATGACCAGGGTTTCCGAATCCTCGGCCACGATCCGTTCGCCGACATTGTCCGGGGTGAAGCCGAACTGAGCGAGAATGAAGGACGGCGTTTTGCCGAGTCGTATCATTCGCTGCAGCGAATAGGCAGCATCTTCCGCCGCCAGGGAATTGCCGGATTGAAAACTGATTCCGGGGCGAAGTCGGAAACGGAAACTCAGGCCGTCGTCCGAGACATCCCAGGACCGGGCGATGCCGCCGACGATTTTGTCCGGCTGCTCGGTATCAAAATAAAGCAGACGGTCGTATATATTGCCGGCGATTTCGGCGCCGGTGAATTCAAAGAGTTCCGCGGGATCGAGGCTGATGACGTCGTCGATTTCGAGCGCCATCACGAAGACATCGGAGGGAACTGCGGCCTTCAGCGGAAGCGGCAGAAGCGAGCCCGCGAGCGCCGCCACTCCGCCCTTCAGGAATGCCCGCCGGTCCCCGGAAAAGAAATCCATTGGGACCGATGATCGGGCCTGAAATTTCATGAAGCAAGCGCGTCCTAAGCTCTTCGGTCTCTTGATCCCCGAAACCGAGGCGTCTAGTATCCCGGCCTCGCCACGTAAAACTTTATCTATTTACAGAAATTTTATGGATATCCGGAACGGCTTTACGGACGCAATCGGCAACACCCCGCTGATCAAGCTGCGGCGGGTGTCGGAAGCGACCGGCTGCGAAATCCTCGGCAAGGCCGAATTTCTCAATCCCGGCGGGTCGGTGAAGGATCGCGCCGCCCTTTATATCGTGCGCGATGCCGAAGAGCGCGGCCAGCTGCGGCCCGGCGGCACCATCGTCGAAGGTACCGCCGGCAACACCGGCATTGGCCTGGCCCTGGTCGCCAATGCGCTGGGCTATCGCAGCGTCATCGTCATGCCGGAAACCCAGAGCCAGGAGAAAAAAGATATGCTCCGGCTCTGCGGCGCCGATCTTCGCTTAGTGCCCGCCGTCCCGTATAAAGACCCGATGAATTACGTCAAATATTCCGAGCGACTGGCCAACGATCTCGCCAAGACCGAGCCCCATGGCGCGATCTGGGCCAATCAGTTCGACAATGTTGCCAACCGCCGCGCCCATTTTGAGACCACGGGTCCCGAAATCTGGGAGCAATGCGACGGAAAGATCGACGGCTTCACTTGCGCGGTTGGAACCGGCGGGACGCTCGCGGGAGTCGGCATGGCCTTGAAGGAACGCGATCCGAAAATCCGCATCGTGCTGTCCGATCCGATGGGTGCGGCGTTGTATAATTTCTATAAGCATGGTGAGTTGAAGGCCGAGGGCAGCTCGATTACCGAGGGCATCGGCCAGGGCCGCATCACCAAGAATTTGGAAGGCGCTCCCGTCGACGATGCCTTTCAGATTCCCGATGCCGAAGCGCTGCCGATCATCTTCGATCTGCTGAAGCACGAGGGATTGGTCGTCGGCGGTTCGACCGGAATCAATATTGCGGGTGCGGTGAGACTGGCCAAACAGCTCGGCCCGGGCCATAGGATTGTCACAATCCTGTGCGATTACGGCACCCGCTATCAAAGCAAGCTGTTCAACCCGGCGTTCCTGAAGGAACGCAACCTGCCGGTCCCCGACTGGCTTTAGGTCCGCCCTACCTACTCTTTGGGAGGAATTTACAAAGTGACGATTGCCGAAACCGCGCCCAATGTTTATCCGTTCGAACCGAGGAAATGGCCGATGAGTTACAAGCATTCCGAGGCTTTGGTCGAAACCGATTGGCTGGCCAAGCATCTCGCAGCGCCCGACGTGCGCGTGGTCGACGCCTCGTGGTACATGCCGGCGCAAAACCGCGATGCCTTGGCGGAGTACAAGGAGGCGCATATTCCCGGCGCCGTGTTCTTCGATATCGACGAGATTTCCGATCGAAGCTCGCCTTATCCGCACATGCTTCCGTCTTCGGAGAAGTTTTCCTCCCATATGCGCCGGATGGGATTGGGCGACGGCAGCCGCGTCGTCATCTATGATGGCGCCGGTCTATTCAGCGCGGCGCGGGTGTGGTGGATGTTCCGCGTCTTCGGCCATGAGGACGTCGCGGTTCTGAACGGCGGCTTTCCGAAATGGCGCAGCGAAAACCGTCCCGTCGAATCCGGTGAGGCGACGCCGCATCGCCGCCATTTCACCTCGCGGATGAATCATCTGTTGGTCCGCGATATCGATCAGATGCGCGCCAATGTGAAATCGAAAGCCGAGCAAGTCGTCGACGCACGTTCGGCTGCGCGCTTTGCGGCGAAGGAACCGGAGCCGCGGCCGGGCGTACGCCCCGGGCATATTCCGGGATCATTCAACCTTCCCTATCCGGAGATTCTCGATCCGGTGACGAAGACGCTGCTTCCCGCCGATAAACTGGCCCAGCGTTTCTCGGAGGCGGGCGTCGATCTCACGAAACCGATCGTTGCCAGCTGCGGTTCCGGCGTCACCGCGTCGGCCCTGGCTTTTGCCCTTTATCTCCTTGGGCGGCGCGATGCCGCGGTCTATGACGGATCGTGGTCGGAATGGGGAGCGCAAGCTGACACGCCGATCGAATCCTAGCGGCGGCGAAGGGCCGGCCTCCGCGTGAAAAACCCCCCGAAAAAACACGCGAAGAAGGACACGCAGCTGGTCACTGCGGGGCGGTCGCCTGAGGATCATTCCGGCATCGTCAATCCGCCCGTCTATCACGCCTCGACCGTGCTGTTCCCCACGGTGGCGAAGCTGCGGGAATCGATTCGCAAGCCCTTCGAGGGCGTCTATTACGGCCGCATCGGCACGCCGGCGAGCTTCGCCT
>JBGOXX010000074.1:0-11256 GCA_041479345.1 Alphaproteobacteria bacterium | reverse complement strand
CGGGAAGAATTTCTTCGGTCGGAATGATGGTGCTGGCTTCTTGCTCGAGCCCGAGCCGCCGCAGCCCCGCCAAGGCAAGAAGCGTCGCATCCACCGCGCCCTCGCGAATTTTTCGCAACCGGGTTTCCACATTCCCGCGCAAGGGCTGGATTACGAGATCGGGGCGAAGCGCCAGCACCTGGGCCTGGCGCCGGGGCGACGACGTCCCGACGATGGCGCCGCGGGGAAGAGACTTCAAATTCTCGGCGCACACGCCAATAAAGACATCCCGCGGATCTTCCCGCGGCAAGACGCAAGCAAGTACTAGCCCATCCGGCAAAAATCCGGGCATGTCCTTGATCGAATGAACGGCGAGATCGATTCTCTTATCGAGCAGCGCCTCTTCAATTTCCTTGGTGAAAAGGCCCTTGCCGCCGAGTTCGGCAAGCGGCCGTTCCGCCGCGTCGCCGCTGGTACGGATGATGGCGAGCTCGATAGCGCCCGGCTCGGCGAGGGCTGGATGGGCGCGGACCAGCCGCGCCTCGACTTCCCGGGCTTGAACCAGCGCCAGGGGACTGCCTCTCGTCCCAATGGTGAGTCGGGCTGATTTGGCCTCTGACCTTGGGCCCGGCTTTGCGATCGTCATGGGGCCGTCTTTACCCCTTGCGAGAGTCCAGTGAAAGTGCTTCGTGAACCGGACCCCGAGCGGTCATCGAAAATCTCCAGCGCGGAACCCCCGCTCTTCAGATCTGGGGATGAGCGCTGCTCCTATTGTTATTGGTTGAACTAGAACCGTTCGTTCCTATATTCGATCGATGATTCTGACTTACAAGTATCGGATCAAGGACGCCGATGTTGCCAAGCATCTCGAGCGTCACGCCAGATCCGTTAACTACGTTTGGAACTATTGTTGCGAGATTCAGCGAGAATCCGAGAAGCGCTGGAAAGCCGGTTGCATCTCTAAATGGCCTTCCGCCTTCGATCTGATCAAGCTATGCACCGGTGTTGCGTCCGATCTCGGTCTTCATAGCGACACCGTTCAGACCGTCTGCCGTCAGTTCGCCGATTCCAGGAACGCCAGGAAACGCTGTCCGCGGTTCCGGGCCGGCCGCGGGCCGAAGCGATCGCTGGGCTGGATTCCTTTCATTCCGCGCGCCGTCAAGATCGATAAAGACCAAGTCGTCTATTTCAAGCGCAGCTTTCGCCTCTGGAAGTCCCGCGAGCTCGAGGGCGTTTTCAAAGCCGGGTCTTTTATCGAAGATTCCCGGGGTCGCTGGTACGCGGCCTTCCAATGCGAGGTCGAAGAGGCTCTTCCGACTGGCAGCGGCGCCGTCGGTATCGATCTCGGGCTCAAGACCGTGGCGGCTTTGTCCGACGGCGGCAAAATTCCGAACCTCAGGCACTACCGTAAATACGAAGGCGCCCTCAGGACCGTCCAGCGCGCCGGCAACAAGCGCCGGCTGAAAGCGATCCACGCCAAGATCGCCAATGCCCGCCGTCACCATCTTCACCAGCAGTCTTCCAAGATCGCTCGCAATAACGAACTGATCGTCGTCGGCAATGTGAATCCCTCCAGCCTCGTCAAAACCCGGATGGCGAAATCCGTTCTCGACGCCGGCTGGTCGGCATTCCGTAACATGCTCGAATACAAGGCCAGAAGGCACCGGGCGCGTTACCTCGAAACCGACGAACGATTTACTTCCCAAACCTGTTCTTCGTGCCAAACGCGAAGCGGCCCTAAAGGTATCGCAGGTCTTGGAATAAGAGAGTGGGAGTGTTCGAACTGCGGGGCTTCGCACGACCGCGACCTCAATGCGGCCATGAACATTCTGGCTCTCGGGTTGGAACGTCAACCTCTTGCGGAAGAAATCCCCGGTCTTTAGGCCTGGGGAAGACGTTAACCGGGCAGAACGGTCATGCTGGTACTGGGAATCGAGACAAGCTGCGATGAGACGGCGGCGGCGGTCGTCAACGACCGCCGTGAAATTTTGGCCGATTTGGTGCTCTCGCAAACTGCCGTTCATGCGCCTTACGGCGGCATCGTCCCGGAGAACGCAGCGCGCGCTCATCTCGATCATCTCGATTCGCTCATTCGCGAGGCGATGGACAAAGCACGGATTGGCTTTGCCGATCTTGATGGCGTCGCCGCAACCGCCGGACCCGGCTTGATCGGCGGGCTTCTGGTGGGCGTCATGACCGGCAAGGCCATTGCGCTGACCCGCAATCTTCCCTTTGCCGCCGTCAATCATCTCGAAGGCCACGCGCTTTCGCCCCGGCTCGTCGCCGATGTGGCGTTCCCTTATCTCTTGCTTCTGGTGTCGGGCGGGCACTGTCAATTGCTGATTGCAGAAGCCGTTGGGCAATACCGGAGACTCGGCACCACCATCGACGACGCGGTGGGCGAGGCCTTTGACAAGGCGGCAAAGATGATGGGCCTGGCTTACCCCGGCGGACCCGAAATCGAGCGCCTGTCGGCGAGCGGAAATCCGAAACGGTTCGATTTGCCGCGGCCGATGATCGGCACCGAAGGCTGTCATTTCTCGTTTTCCGGATTGAAGACGGCGCTCCGGCGCAAGATCGCCACCTTGCCCAATCCCTGGGGGCCGCAAGACCGCGCCGATCTCGCGGCTTCGTTTCAAGCCGCCGTCGGCGACGTGCTCGTGGACCGGGCTCGCAATGCGATCGCCATCTTCCGCCGGCTTCATCCCCAGGGCAAAAGCTTCGTCCTCGCCGGCGGCGTTGCCGCAAACCAAACTTTGCGAGCGCGGCTCGAAGTTTTATGCGCTGAACAAAATTTGCGGTTTGCAGCACCCCCGCAAAGGCTATGCACCGACAATGCGGCGATGATCGCTTGGGCCGGGATCGAGCGCTTGAAGCTCGGGCTTTCCGACCCCCTCGATTTCGCGCCGAGGCCGCGTTGGCCGCTTGATCCCACCGCGCCGCCGGCCATGGGCGCAGGCATCAAGGCATAGTCCCCAGCCTCTTTGGTGTCGTACCCCTTGGACGTAAGCACCAAGCCATGGCACGGTAATTGGGGGCACTCATGGCACGAATTGGGATCATCGGCGGCGGGGCCTGGGGGACAGCACTTTCGCTGGTCGTGAAGCGGGCGGGAGGCGATGCGGTCCTGTGGGCGCGCGAGCCGGACGTTGTCGCTGCCATCAACGCCCGGCACGAAAATCCGGTCTTTTTACCGGGCGTTCGGCTCGACCCCGCCATCGAGGCGACGGGCGAGATCGGCCGCGCCGCCGACGCGGATGCCGTTCTGCTCACCATGCCGGCCCAGCATTTGCGCGAATCGACGGCCGCCCTTTCATCCGTTCTGAAACCCGGCACGCCGGCCGTTCTTTGCGCGAAGGGAATCGAGAACGGCAGTTGCGCGTTGATGAGTGAGATCGCTGCGGAAATTCTTCCCGGCTCGCCGATCGCAGCACTCTCGGGACCGACCTTCGCCGCGGAAGTGGCGCAAGGACTTCCAACCGCGGCAACCCTCGCCTGCAAGGATCACGATCTGGCGATGCGGATTGCCCGCATGCTCGCGAGCCAACGATTTCGCATTTATCTCTCCGACGATATCATCGGATCGCAAGTCGGCGGTGCGGTGAAGAACGTGCTGGCGATTGCCTGCGGCATCACGATGGGACGAAAGCTCGGCGAAAACGCGCGCGCCGCGTTGATTACGCGGGGGCTCGCGGAAATGGTCCGCCTCGGCCTCGCCAAGGGTGCCCGGCTCGCCACCATGATGGGGCTTTCCGGATTCGGCGATTTGTCGCTTACCTGTAACAGCGCACAATCGCGGAACACGTCGCTCGGAATTCTACTCGGCCAAGGCGTCAAGCTCGACGACGCGTTGGCGCGCGGCGGCGGCGTCGCCGAGGGCGCCTATTCGGCGCAAGCGGTACGGCAATTGGCGAAACGCCATGAAATCGACATGCCGATTTGTTTGGCGGTCGATCGCATCATCAACTTGGGCGCGAATATCGATAACGTGATCGCCGATCTTCTCGATCGGCCGATTCGCGAAGAATCGGATACGTCCGGCCCATCGGTCCGAAATCCTTAGATCATGCTCTAGAGGAGGGTTCATGTTGTTCGTCATTCTTTGCACGGACAAACCGGATAGCGCCGCCTTGCGTGCCGCGACCCGGCCCGTGCACCTCGAATATCTTAACAAATTCCGTTCGCGGATTGCGATCAGCGGTCCGTTTTTGGCCGATGACGGAACGACGCCGAAGGGAAGTTTGTTGATTCTCGATTTTGCCGACAAGGCCGAGGCGCAGAGTTTCGTCGACAACGATCCTTATGCGCGAGCGGGACTTTTCGCGTCGGTGATGGTGGCACCCTATAAGAAAGTGTTTGGGACGGGCTAAACCATGGCGAACTGGCTGATGAAATCGGAACCCGATGAGTGGTCGTGGGACGACCAGGTCAAGGCGGGCACCGCTTCGTGGGACGGGATTCGAAATTTCCAAGCCGCTAACAACATGAAAGCGATGCGCCGCGGCGATCGCGCGTTTTTCTATCACACCGGCAACGAAAAGCGGATTGTCGGCGCCGTCTCAATCGCTCGCGAATATTATCCCGATCCCTCCGATAAGAGCGGGCGATTCGGGATGGTGGACGTAACCGCCGACAAACCGGCGAAGCACCCGGTGACTTTGGCCGAGATCAAGGCGGAGCCGCGATTGGCCCATCTTGCTCTGGTGCGCCAGTCCCGCCTTTCGGTGATGCCGGTCGACGCCAAGTCCTGGGCGCTGCTCTGCCGGATGGCCGGGATACCCGCTTAGATCTGCCGCGCCTCATTTCCCTTATTCGATTGATCTTTAAAAGCTTTCCGTATTAGCGTGAATCCCAGCAAGCGCAGGGGATCATGAGCTACGTTACGAAAACGCTGCAGCCGGGCGAAACGGTGATTTACCAAACGCGGCTGCACTGGATCATCTATCTGCCTGCGATCGTGGTTTTCGTCGCCGGAATCTTGGGCATCTTTCTTTCCCATCGCGCCAGCGATGCCGATTTCGGCCATATGATCTCAATCCTCGGCATGGCGCTCATGATCTTCGCCATCATCCTGGCGGTTTCAGTCTGGATCCAATTCATCTCCACCGAGATGGCCATCACCAACCGGCGGGTGGTTGCCAAGATCGGCTTTATCTGGCGCCGTACCATCGAGATGGAGCGCCAGAAAGTGGAAAGCGTCTCCGTCGATCAAAGTATTTTGGGCCGAGTGCTCGATTACGGCACCATCATCGTGCGAGGCACCGGTTCGACCCTCGAGCCGATGGCAAACATCGACAGCCCCCTGGAATTCCGCAACAAGCTCCTGGCCGGCTGAACTCTGCCGGCTGAACTCTGCCGACTAGGCCCTGCCGGGGCGCTTGTGCGGCCTCCCGAATCCGCCGATAATTTGCCAATACTTTGTAAGTATTCCGATGCGGTTCCGTTAAGCGCCCGGGAACACGGGCCGACGGCACGCCGAGGACGCCTCAAGGGGAGGAGGCACCATGAGCGAGAGCCACGTCTATGGCGTGCCCGACGCGCTGGCCAAGAACGCCTTGGTCAACGAGGAAAATTACTTCCGCGATTACGCGCGTTCGATTACCGATCCCGAGGACTTCTGGCGCGAGAAAGCGAAAATCGTCGACTGGATCAAACCTTTCACCAAGGTGAAAGATTCTTCGTTCTCCGGCAACGTTCACATCCGCTGGTTTTATGACGGCACATTGAACGTGTCCGTCAACTGCCTGGACCGGCATCTGGCAAAGCGCGGCGATCAAACCGCAATTCTTTGGGAAGGCGACGATCCGGCGCATAGCCGCCACATCACCTATCGCGAGCTTCACGAACAAGTTTGCCGTTGCGCCAATATGCTGCTTTCGCTCGGCGTCAAGAAAGGCGACCGGGTCACGATCTATTTACCGATGATCCCGGAGGCGGCGGTGGCCATGCTCGCCTGCGCGCGAATCGGCGCGATCCATTCCGTGGTATTCGGCGGGTTTTCACCCGAGTCGCTCTCAGGCCGCATTCTCGATTGCCAGTCGGATGTGCTGATCACCGCCGATGAGGGCTTGCGCGGCGGGCGCAAGGTTCCGCTAAAAGCCAATGCCGACGAGGCGCTGAAACATGCGCTGGGCGTCAAACATGTCGTGGTGGTACGCCACACCGGCGCTAAAGTTCCAATCAAGCCGGACCGCGATCATTGGTATGACGAGTTGATGGCCGCGGCATCGCCCAACCACGTGGCCGAAGCAATGAATGCCGAGGACCCGCTGTTCATTCTCTATACCTCCGGTTCCACGGGTCGGCCGAAAGGCGTGCTGCACACCATGGGCGGCTATCTCGTCTTCGCCGCCTACACCCATAAATATGTGTTCGATTATCACGACGGCGAAATCTACTGGTGCACCGCCGACGTCGGCTGGGTCACCGGTCACAGCTATATTCTCTACGGACCGCTCGCCAATGGCGCGACCACGCTGATGTTCGAAGGCGTGCCGAGTTATCCCGATACTTCTCGCTTCTGGCAGGTCGTGGACAAGCACAAGGTCAATATTTTCTACACCGCCCCGACGGCGATCCGCGCACTCATGCGCGACGGTGAGGCACCGGTGAAAAAAACCTCGCGCCGCTCCTTGCGGATTTTGGGAAGTGTGGGCGAGCCGATCAATCCTGAAGCCTGGGAATGGTACTACCGCGTCGTCGGCGAGCAGCGCTGCCCCATCGTCGATACCTGGTGGCAAACCGAGACCGGCGGAATTCTCATCGCGCCGCTTCCGGGAGCGACGCCGTTGAAACCGGGATCGGCAACCCGTCCCTTCTTCGGCGTCAAGCCGGTGATCGTCGACAATGAAGGACGCGAGCTCGACGGCGCTTGCGAAGGTAATTTGTGCATCGCCGATTCCTGGCCGGGAATGATGCGCACCGTCTTCGGCGATCATCAACGCTTCGTGCAGACTTATTTCTCGACTTATCCCGGACGCTATTTCACCGGCGATGGATGCCGGCGCGATACCGATGGCTATTACTGGATCACCGGCCGCGTCGACGATGTCATCAACGTCGCCGGACACCGCCTCGGCACCGCCGAAGTCGAAAGCGCTTTGGTCGCCCATGAAAAAGTCGCCGAAGCCGCCGTGGTGGGCTTCCCGCACGATCTTAAAGGTCAGGGTATCTATGCTTATGTGACGCTGATGGCCGGCATCCAACCGAGCGACGAGCTCCGCAAGGAGCTGGTCAATTGGGTGCGCAAGGAAATCGGGCCGATCGCAACACCCGATGTCATTCAATGGGCGCCGGGATTGCCCAAAACCCGGTCGGGAAAAATCATGCGGCGCATTTTGCGCAAGATCGCCGCCCATGAATTCGATTCACTCGGGGATACGTCGACTCTCGCCGAACCGGCCGTCGTGCAGAATCTGATCGAGAATCGGCCTCCCGGATAGGTACGGGCAGGATAAGGGCCGACGCCTAGAAATCGACGCAGATGCCGTTGCGTTCCCAATCCCCGAAGCGGGTCGGCTCGGGGCCTTTGGGGCCCCCGATCTCCGGAACTTTCTCAGGGATTTTTTCCGGTACGTTCCCGGGAGCTTTCTCAGCTACCTTTACGGGCGATTTTGCCGGCGACGGGTTAGGTGCGCCCGCCGCGGGATTTGCCGCCGCATCAAAGTCCGTATTTTTTTCGTCTTCAGTCATGGTTTGACAAAAACCGCGAACGCCATCCCTTGTCAACCGGAGCCAAGGCCGCGGCGGGCTTGATTGGCGCGGCGCCGTCCCTAAGTAATTAATCCAGCAATGTTTTACAGGAGCCGGCAATGTTTTACGGGAGATCGTCGAATTGAACTATTTCCGGACCGCGGTGCTGCTGGCAGCCCTGACCGGCCTGTTCTTGGCCATCGGCTATTTGATTGGCGGCGAGCGCGGCATGGTGATCGCGTTCTTGTTCGCGCTGGGCACCAATCTCTTCGCCTATTGGAACGCGGACAAGATGCTGCTCCGCATGTATGGCGCGCAAGAAGTGGATGCGCGCAGCGCGCCCGCGCTTTACGGCACCGTGCGAAGCTTGGCACAACGCGCCGGCTTGCCGATGCCGCGGGTTTACATCGTCGACAACCCGCAGCCGAATGCCTTCGCTACCGGCCGCAATCCCGAGCATGGCGCCGTCGCGGTCACCAGCGGGTTGATCAATTCGCTCAGCATGGAACAAGTGGCCGGCGTGTTGTCCCATGAGCTGACGCATATCAAGAATCGCGATACCCTCACCATGACGATCACCGCGACCATTGCCGGTGCGGTATCGATGCTTGCGAATTTTGCGTTCTTCTTCGGCGGCGCGAATAACGACAACCGCAACAATCCGCTGGGCTTCGTCGGCGTGATCGTGGTGGCGCTGTTGGCACCGATTGCGGCGATGCTGGTGCAGCTGGCCATTTCCCGGGGCCGCGAATACGAGGCGGATAAGGGCGGGGTGGCGATTTCCGGTCATCCCTTGTGGTTGGCTTCGGCGCTGGAGAAACTTGAGGTCACACGCCAGCAAGTCGACAATGTGGATGCCGAGCGCAATCCGGCGACCGCGCATCTGTTCATCGTCAATCCGCTTCACGGCGCCGGCCTCGCCGGCCTTTTTGCCACCCATCCGTCGACGGAAGACCGGGTTGCCCGCCTCCGCGCCATGGCCGGACAGAGCCCCGGACAAAACCAGCGCGAAAAACAAGGGCCTTGGGGTTAAGACTTTCGGGTCGATAAAGCCGCCGCCAGCCGAACCAAAGCTCGCCGCCGGTCCGTCTTTGCGCTAAACGGTCGGGCATGACCGAATCGCTTTCCTCCCGAAGCACAGCGCTTGAAATTTTGCAGGCGGTGTTGCGCCGGAATGGCACCTTAGACGAGGCGGCTTCCGGTCACCTTGGATTCGCCAAACTGGAACCGCGGGATCGCGCCTTCGTCCGGCTTCTCGTCGCGACCAGCTTGCGGCGATTGGGGCAGATCGACGCGCTGATCGCGGTTTGTCTGGAGCGTCCGGTCGAGATGAAAATGCCCGCGGTTCACGATATCTTGCGCCTTGGGATCGCTCAGCTTCTCTTTCTTAAAACCCCGCCCCACGCCGCGGTCGATACCTCGGTAGCGCTTGCTGAAGAGGTCGGGCACGGTGCGCTCAAAGGCCTCGTCAACGCGGTGCTGCGGCGGCTGTCGCGCGAAGGTGCAACGATCGTCGACGCCCAAGATGCCGCGAAGCTCAATACGCCCGGCTGGCTTTGGGAATCCTGGATCGCTGCTTACGGCGAAGGCACCGCGCGAAAAATCGCCGAGGCCCATATGGCCGAGCCGCCGCTGGACATCACCGTTAAATCACACGCCGAATCTCATCGCGAATCTTGGGCCTCGCGTTTGAGCGCGGCGATTCTGCCGACCGGGAGTCTTCGCCGGCCGATTGCCCAGGAAGGCGGCGGCGGAGCGATTCCCGAACTTCCCGGTTTCGCGGAAGGCGAATGGTGGGTCCAGGACGCGGCAGCAGCAATTCCGGCGAGTTTGTTCGGCAATATAACCGGTCGCAGCGCGATCGATCTTTGCGCGGCACCCGGCGGCAAGACCGCGCAGCTGGCGGCGGCCGGGGCGAAAGTCACCGCCGTCGACGTATCGGCGACCCGAATCAAACTTCTCCGCGAGAATATGAACCGGCTGCATTTGCCGGCCGATTTCATCTGCGCCGACGCTTCCGTGTGGCATCCCCGTGAAAAGGCCGACTGCGTATTGCTCGACGCGCCGTGTACCGCCACCGGCACATTGCGCCGCCACCCCGATATCGCCCGTCTGAAATCGCCTAAGGATGTAACGCGGTTGATGGCAGTGCAGGATCGGCTGCTCGATGCCGCAACGGCGATGCTGGCAACCGGCGGCACGCTGGTTTACTGCACCTGTTCGCTTCAACCCGAAGAAGGCGAGCAGCGCATCGCCGCTTTGCTCGACCGCAAATCCGGTCTGGTCCGGGTGCCGATTGCGCCTCCGGACGTCGGCGGATTGGCCGAGCTTCTGACGGCGGAAGGTGCGTTGCGCACACTTCCCTGTCATCTTTCAGCGCAGGGCGGGATGGATGGATTCTATGCCGCCCGCTTGCGGCGCGTCGCCTAAGCTGTTACGCCAAGCCGTCAAAGCCGACAGGACGCCATGACCTTGTTCGCTCGCACGGATTTGCGCCAAGCCATGCATTGCGCCGGGCGCATTGCGGGAGCGGGACTAGCCTCCGTCATTTTCCGCCTGCCCTTCTATCATCTGAGTTTGGCCGGCCGAGTGCCGTCAGCCCTTCGCCATGCGGCACCCGATCCCTGGCCGGGCACCGCCGCACGGGGCGCTGAAATCGTCGCGGGAAATTTCACCTTTGCCGGCGAAACGGTGGCGGGCGATCTCGCCGCCTGGGAGGGCAAGGGGCTGTGGGCGGAGGCTTTTCATTCCTTCGAATGGTTGCGGGATTTGCGGGCGCTTGGCGGCGATCCCGCCCATCAGCGGGCGCGGAAATTGGTCAAGGATTGGATCGTCCGCCATGAAAAATGGAGCAAGCCGGCTTGGCGCGGCGATATTTTAGGACGGCGGCTCGCCAGCTGGATCGCCCATTACGATTTTTTTGCCGCCGGGGCCGATGACGCTTTCCGCGAACAAGTGAATGCCAGCCTGGCGCGGCAGACGCGGCATCTTGCCCGCATTCTTCCCGCCGAGCTCGACGGCGCAGCGCTTCTTTTCGCGCTCAAAGGTTTGGTGCTTTCGGGGCTCACTCTTCCCGGATTCGACGGCGCGCTGTCGCGGGGAATTCGCATGCTGACCCGCGAATTGCCGCGGCAGGTGCTCCCCGACGGCGGGCATTTCGAGCGCTGCCCGTCGCTGCAGCTTTTCGTGTTGCGGGATCTCGTGGACTTACGCGGCGCTTTGGTGGCCGCCCAGGGAAACGTCCCGAACGAGATTCAGAACGCGATCGACCGGATGGCGCCGATGCTTCGATTCTTCCGGCTCGGCGACGGCGGGCTGGCGCTGTTCAACGGCGGATTCGAGGAGCAGCCCTGGCTCATCGACCTTGTGCTGTCGCGCACCGAATCCAAGGGAAAGCCGCTGGCGGCCGCACCCCATAGCGGCTTCCAAAGATTGTCCGCGGGGCGGTTCACCGCCGTGCTCGATTCCGGACCGCCCATCCGCATCCAATGCGCCCGCGACATTCTGGACTGTGCCCATGCCGGGACTCTGAGTTTCGAATTCGGCGCCGGAAAAGACCGGGTGATCGTCAATTGCGGCGCCCAT
>JBGOXX010000073.1:0-11279 GCA_041479345.1 Alphaproteobacteria bacterium | reverse complement strand
CGTTTGCCGCGTCCCTCAAGCCCCCAGCGGAGCTTGCGGACTCCGCCAGCACCCCGGATCAGGTCGCCGGCCATTGGGTTATGCGCCAGATAATCCACCAACGCCGCCCGCTCGTCGCCGTCGAGGAGCTTGCGCGTCGCCGAGAGAAACTCCGGCGTCTCGACCACGGTCAGCGGCGGCGATCCGGACATGGAACAATGTAGTCCATTGGACTAGTTCGTTCAAGGGGGGCCTGCGGGATTTGCAAGACGCAATCTGCACGGCCGCGCGGTCACCCCCGCATGTGCAAAACGCAGATCAGGGTGAAGAGGCGGCGGGCGGTGTCGAAATCGACATCGACCTTTTCTTTGAGGCGCTCGCGCAGCAATTCGGAGCCTTCGTCATGGAGGCCGCGGCGGCTCATATCGAGGGCTTCGATCCGCGCCGGGCTCGCGGTCTTGATCGCCGAGTAATAGCTTTCGCAGTGCATGAAGTAATCCTTCACGGTCTGGCGGAACAGCCGGAAGGGCAGTGTCACTTTTTCGAGCGGCACGTCATTCGTGTCGCGGATATCGAAGACCAGCCGGTCGTCTTCGGTGCCGATATGCAGATGATAGGGGCCCTTGAGGCCGCCGGCCGGCGCGAAGCGATTGTTTTCGAGAAGGTCGAAGATCGCCACCGACCGCTCATGCTCGATATCGGCGTTGCGGCTGACCATGCTGTTCTGGTCGAGCGTGATATTGGCAATGCGTTCGGTCGGCATTTCGCTCACGCCTAGCCCTATTCCTGAAGATTGAGACGGATCGAAATCGAGCGCGCGTGGGCCTCCAGCCCTTCGGCCTTGGCCAGGGTGACGGCAGCCGGGCCGATCTCGCGCAAACTCTCGGCGTTACAACTCAACCAAGAAGTGCGCTTCATGAAATCGAGCACGCCGAGCCCCGACGAGAACCGCGCCGAGCCCGACGTCGGGAGCACGTGATTGGGGCCGCCGACGTAATCGCCGATCGCTTCCGGCGTATAACGGCCGAGGAAGATCGCCCCTGCATTACTGATGCGCCGCGCCAGCGTTTCGGGATCGGCGACAGCCAGTTCCAAATGCTCCGGCGCCAAGCGATCGACCAGATCCACCACGTCGTCGAGCGAGTCGATGACGATGACGGCACCGTAATCGTTCCAGCTCGCCCGCGCGATCTCGGCCCGCGGCAAGGTTTTCAACGCGCTTTCCACCGCTTTGAGGACGGCCTTCCCCAGCCGCGCATCGGTGGTGATCAGAATCGATTGGGCGACCTTGTCGTGCTCGGCCTGGGATAGCAGATCGGCCGCGATCCAGGACGGATCGTTGTCGCCGTCGGCGACCACCAGAATTTCCGACGGGCCCGCCACCATGTCGATGCCGACCCGGCCGAAAACGCGGCGCTTGGCCGCGGCGACATAAGCGTTGCCGGGGCCGACGATCTTGTCGACGGGTGCTATCGTCTTGGTGCCGAAGGCAAGCGCTGCTATGGCTTGCGCGCCGCCGACCCGGTAAATCTCGCTGACGCCCGCTATGTGCGCGGCGGCGAGCACCAGCGGATTCAATTCTCCGCGCGGCGAGGGCACCGTCATGACCAGCCGCTTAACGCCGGCAACATTGGCCGGAATCGCGTTCATCAGCACGGAGCTCGGATAGGCAGCGGTGCCGCCGGGAACATAAAGCCCCGCCGCTTGAATCGGCGTCCAGCGCGAGCCGAGCATGACCCCCGATTTATCTTCGTAATGCGAATCTTCCGGCAATTGGCGGCGGTGATAATCTTCGATCCGCGACGCGGCGAGTTCGAGAGCGGCGACGGCGCGGGTGTCGCACGCCGCATAAGCTTTGTCGATTTCGTCTTTGGTGACGCGGAGCTTATCGGCGGAAAGATCGAGCCCGTCGAAACGCTTGGTGTAATCCAAAAGTGCCGCGTCGCCATCTCGCCGGACGCGATCGACAATCACCGCGACCGCGGCATCCACATCGGCTTCGACCGCGCGCTTGGATTCCACGAGGCCCGCGAAGTCCGCGGCGAAATTCGGATCGCTACTGTTCAGCTCACGCGGCACGGGCGGCCTCGGCGAAACGGTCGATCCACGGATTGATTTCGGTAAAGCGGGTCTTCAAAGCGGCACGGTTGACCACGAGACGCGACGTGACCTCGGCGATCTGTTCGACTTCGACGAGACCGTTCGCTTTCAAAGTCTTGCCGCTCGACACCAGATCGACGATGCGCTGGCACAAGCCCAATTGTGGCGCCAATTCGAGCGCGCCGTTGAGCTTGATGCATTCGGCTTGAACCCCACGCGAAGCGAAGTGGCGTTTGGTGATTTCGGGATATTTGGTCGCAACCCGGACATGACTCCAGCGCGCGGGATCGTCGCTCGCCATCATTTCCTTCGGCTCGGCCACCGCCAAGCGGCAGCGCCCCACGTTCAAATCGAGCGGCGCATAAATTTCCGGATAATCGAATTCCATCAGCACGTCGTTGCCGGCAACGCCGAGCTGTGCCGCACCGAAGGCGACGAAGGTCGCGACGTCGAAAGAGCGCACGCGGATGATGAACAGATCGGGCCGGTTCGTCGCAAACCGCAATTGGCGTGCATCGGGATCGTCGAAAGCCGGTTCCGGCTCGATCCCGGCCCGTTTCACCAGGCCGATGACTTCATCCAAGATGCGGCCCTTGGGCAGGGCCAGCACAAGCGGTTCGTTGGTCTGCATAACCTTGTCACAAAGTACGGGATTTTAAGGACCGGATTTTAACCGAGTGTGGGCTTCTTGCCGAGCGGCGCAAAGAAGATTAGGCGCTTTGGTCCACCGGATGGATCGGCCGGTTTTTGGTCGGCCAGGACGAGCCCAGGTCCTCGAGATGGCACAGGATCCTCTGGACTTCCAAACGGATAGCCCCGCCACCGGCGAAAAACAGCATGACCGAAGGGCCATCTTCGCCCTCCGCCCCGGATTCGACGGCGATCGCCAGCAACTCCAGGATTTTGGCGTTTTGGGCCGCTTCGAGATCGAACAGGCGCGCACCCGTCACGTGATCGAAAACGAGAATGGTGCTGACCCGCTCGTAATTTTCACAGGGTTCTCCGCTGGCGAGGTCGGGACGGAGAAATTCCGGGCAGTTCTCCCATTTGAATCGCTGGCCGACGAGAATGAAGCGCTGTTCGCCGGGAAGAAAAGAGAGATCGTTGCAGGAAACGAGGGCATCCTGCATGCAAGCGCTGATGACGCTGATGTCCTCTGCGTCGGCGGCCCGGAGTTTTAAATGCTGTCCCATGTCCCGTCCCTATTCCCTAACTCGTCTTACTCTCGCACACGCTCGATATCGGCGCCGCAAGCGGCCAGCTTTTCCTCGAGACGCTCATAGCCGCGATCCAGGTGATAAACCCGGTTGACGACCGTCTCGCCTTCGGCCGCCAGCCCCGCCAGAACCAGCGATACCGAGGCGCGAAGGTCGGTCGCCATGACTTGTGCACCGGCCAGCTTCGCAACACCGCGGACCATCGCGCTGGCGCCATGGACATGGATATCGGCGCCCATCCGCGCAAGCTCCGGGACGTGCATGAAGCGGTTTTCAAAGATCGATTCGGTGATCATGGAAGCCCCATCGGCCGTCGCCATCAGGGCCATGATCTGGGCCTGCATGTCGGTCGGAAAGCCCGGATAGGGTTCGGTTGTGATATCGACGCCGCGGATGGCGCCGTTCTCGCGCTGGACGCGAATTCCGTTCGCGGTTTCGGTGATCTCGACCCCGGCCCGGCCCAGGACTTCGGCCAGGGCCTCGATTAGATCGAGCCGCGCGCCCAAAAGCTCGACATCGCCCGCGGTGATCGCCGCGGCAATCGCATAGGTTCCGGTTTCGATGCGGTCGGGCACCACCGAATGTTTCGCGGCGTGAAGCCGCGGCACCCCGGTGATCGTCAGCGTATCGGTGCCAATGCCCTCGATCTTCGCCCCCATCGCCACCAGACAGCGCGCAAGATCGCAGACTTCCGGTTCGCGCGCGGCGTTGCGCAACACGGTTTCGCCATGGGCGAGGCTCGACGCCATCAGCAGATTTTCCGTGGCCCCCACCGACACCATGGGGAAAACCACATGGCCGCCCTTCAGCCCGCCCCGCGCCGTTGCGTGCATGTAGCCGTCTTCAAGCCTGATCTCGGCGCCCAATTGCTCAAGGCCCTGAATGTGGAGATCGACCGGCCGGTTGCCGATGGCGCAGCCGCCCGGCAACGAAACCTTGGCTTCGCCGGCGCGGGCCAGAAGCGGCCCCAAGACGAGGACCGAGGCGCGCATTTTGCGCACCAGTTCGTAGGGCGCAAAGGTGCTGGTGATTTTTTCGGTGCGGAGCGAAACGACGCGCCCGCCATAGCCGCCGGCATGATCGCCGTTCATCTCGATCGCAACGCCATGGCGCGAGAGCAAATTGGCGAGCGTCGAAATATCCGCCAAATGCGGCAGATTCAAGAGCGTCAGGGTTTCGTCCGACAGCAGGCTCGCCGCCATCAAGGGGAGTGCCGCGTTCTTGGCGCCGCTGACCGAAATCGAGCCTTTGAGGCGTTTGCCGCCTTGGATGCGAATTTTGTCCATCAGAGAATCGAGACCTAAAGCTTCGGCAGGGTGACGCCCTTCTGCTTCATGTATTTGCCCTTGCGGTCGGCGTAGGAGACTTCGCAAGGCGTATCGGCTTTCAGGAAAATGAACTGGGCCGCGCCCTCATTCGCGTAAATCTTCGCGGGCAACGTTGTGGTGTTGGAGAATTCGAGCGTCACATGGCCTTCCCATTCGGGCTCAAGCGGCGTCACGTTGACGATGATGCCGCAGCGGGCATAAGTCGATTTGCCGAGACAGATCACCAGCACGTCGCGGGGGATGCGGAAATATTCGACGGTGCGGGCCAGCGCGAAGCTGTTTGGCGGAATGATGCAGACCGGAACCTGCCGATCGACAAAGCCGGTCGGCGAAAAATTCTTGGGATCAATCACCGCCCCATCGATGTTGTGGAAGATTTTGAATTCGTCGGAGACCCGGGCGTCGTAGCCATAGGACGACAAGCCGTAAGAGATCACGCCTTCGCGCGTCTGTGCGGGCGCGAAGGGCTCGATCATGTGGTGCTTCTCCGCCATCTCGCGGATCCAGCTGTCGGGCATTATCGACATTCGGGACTCCCCTGGTTTCGCCCCTTCGGGCCGCCTAAACCGTAGGCCGATTTTCCGGTGTGGGCGCTGTTCTACGCGAGCTGGTTCCGTGTCTCAAGAGTTGTCCCAATTCTCAAGATTTGGGCCCATCCGGCTTTCCGGCGCCGGTTTTGGCCCGGATTTGGGTCCGGGATTGGGCCTTCCGGCGGCGCAAATTATCGCGCAAGGCCTCGCCCAGCCGCTCGTTCCGCGCGGCGGCACTGGCCCGGCCCTGCTCGGTGACGGCAGGCCGCGATTTCGGTTTTGGCGGTTCCGGCTGGCGGGTGCTCATTGATTTATGGGCATCGGTTTATCGGCATCGGTTTATCGGCATCGTTCCGCCCTCATCCCACAGACTCCGCAAGCGCGCCCAGCCGGACGGCGGATTTGGGCCGAAAACTGCGGTAAAAGCGGGGCCCCAAAGATACCTCTAAAATTTTAGGAAAAATATTCGTCAAATTTTATTTAAATATAGATTGAATGAAGTCTTATATAGAAGCCGCATTTTCAAGTAAAACGTCTCGAATTAACGAGTTGGCAAGGAATACCGCTTAGTCTCGATTTCATCGCAGGAGTGATCGTACCGATCAGCCTCGATAAAGGCAAACCACCGGCGACGGTGGGACGCAAAGCTTCCGGTCTGGGTTCGCTCAGATAGCGGGGTTGCCGAAAGGGGATCGTAATGCGGAGTGCGGATATCACGAATTCAGCCGGTAAACGCGAGACTCTCTCGCGCGCCGGTGAACGCTTTGTCGTCTTTGTCGCGCCCGGTTGGACGCGGATCATGCGGGCGACGCCCCTCGCTCGCAGGTCAGACGATGACGTTCGTGGTGTGAAACACTCCCACGGAAGGGGGTTGGAGAGGACGCAGGCACCTTTTCAGCTCTCGACCTGGGCGGAGGCCGCGGAGGGTCTTCCGCCCGGCCTGTACTATCTCAATTAACCCCTGGGTAGTACGGGTGGCTCGCTTGGGCGGCGCTTCGGCGCCGCCCTTTTTTTTGCGCGCGCGGCGCTGAAAAGCCTTGGTTTTCGCAGGTGGGGGCCCTTGATTATCCCGTAACTTTCTCTGGCACCCCCCTCCTTACCTCCCCCGCAAGGGGGGAGGAATGATTCGACGCGACCGGATTTCGCTCCGGTTTAATCCTTCCCTTACCCGTTTCGAGCTAAGAGCCTAAAGTTGCAGTCTTGCGGGGGGCCGTTTAGAGTGCCGCCCGCTTAACGACCCACATTTGGCGCTGCCGTAGCTCAGGGGTAGAGCAACGCCTTGGTAAGGCGTAGGTCGGTGGTTCGATTCCACTCGGCAGCACCAGCCGCACCGGTCGCGGCGCCATCACGGCTTCAGCGCGATGACCGTGACCGCCACCTCGCCGCCGCCAAGCCCAGAAACCGTGATTTCCAGATTGTTCGAATCGAAGACCGCGCCCGGACTCTTCGGGTTGTCGTAATCCGGCGAATATTTCCAATCCGGAACGCAGAGCTGCACCCGTTTGGCGAACCAGATCGTCCCCGGTTTTTCGTCGTTCTTGCTGAGTTTCCAAATGCAGCGGAAAGACGGGTTGTCAGCGTGGGGAAGGAGCGCGCACTCCGCACCCGCCAGCGCATCATTGGCGGCGGTCGCGAAACCCTGCGGGGCCAAATTCAGAAGGTCGCTAAGATCGGTGCAGAGGCTGTAGCCCTGGGCATGGGCGGCAAGGGGAAACGCCGCCGCGACAAATGCCGAGCACAGCAATCGAATAAGGCGCATGGTTGATTTTAGCTTCTTCGCCCTGCCCCGCCAAGCCAGACCCCAATACTAGGCAGCATTGTTAGCGCGTCAGCCAAGACCGGGCGCGGACCGTGACCAGGGCGTAGGGGAAGATCCAGAACAGCGCGAACCAGGAAAAATACGCGTAGAGCACGCCGTAGAGAAAATCGAAGGAGCGCTCGCTGCGGATGAAATAGATCATGTTGGCGAGCGAGACGATTCCCATCGCCACCATCATCCGCAAGATCATGCGCGGGTCCTGCCAGGCAAGGAAAACCACCAGCGCCATGCAGCCGTAATAAACCGGATAGCGCATGTTGTTCACGAAGCGGTCGAACAATGCGATGGCGCGGGTGAGCAAGGGCCGCTTCCAAACGATGCGGGCGAATTGGATTTCCTCGCGGATATAGCTGCGGTCCCAGCGGATCAGCATCTTGCACAGCTTCGAATAGATTTCCGGCACTTCGGTGTGGACCACCGCCGAGCGCTGATAGACCGTGTTGTACCCGGCTTCGAACAGGCAATTGGTGAGCGCCCGGTCTTCGCCGAAGGTGCAGCGGCTGCCGAGAAATTTCTGATTGAGCCAGCGGTCGACCACGGGCCGGACCGCACTCGCCCGGAGTGCGGTGAGCGCGCCGGGGCAACAAAAGACGTTGCCATAAGCCGATTCGACCGAGCGCACGAGATCGAAGGAAAGAACGAAACGGACATGCATCATGCGGGGAATGAGCCCGCGCCGGCGGTTATAGACCAGGACTTTTCCGGCAACCGCCCCCACTTTCGGATCGCGGAACGGGCCGGCGATCGCCAGCAGGGCATTGCGCTCGATCACGCTGTCGGAATCGATGGTGACGATGATCTCACCGTTCGCGCGCCTGAACCCCTAGGCCAGCGCGTCGCGTTTTCCCCGATTGCGATCGTGGCGAAGCGCGGTGACGAGGCCGGGATGGCGGTCCGCCGCTTCGCGGATATAGCGCCAGGTATCGTCGGTGCTGCCGTCGTCAACGACGAGAATTTCGAGCCGGTCGCGGGGGTAATCGGCGGCGACCACGGATTCGATCGAATGCTGCACCATGGCGCCTTCGTTATAGGCGGGAATGATCACGGTCAGCGCCGGCGCGGCATGACGGTCGATCGCCGGGAACGGCCGGTAAAGCATCCAGACGCAGGTCCGGAACACCAGCAGCAGCAAGCCCATGCCCATCCAGATCAGGCTTGGATAGAGCAGGAATTGGAGATCCTTATGCGCGTCGGCCAGGGCCAGCATGTGCCGGGAAATGCCGTTGGCCTGGTAATAAACCTGAAAGACGAAAACGGCGAGGACGATCGCGTAGATAACGTAGCTCCAGCGATCGGTGGTCTCGCCGACGGCCTCGTCGGGCCGGCCGGTTTGGCCGGATGCGTGTTCGAGCACGGTCATGAATTCCGCCCCCAAGAATTGGCTTGCCGAATTTTGCACGGGGCCAGGGGCAAAACCCTTCGTGCGCCGGAGATCCCGCCGGAAAACCTTCGTGGGAAGGACGTGGCCATCCGGCCACGGGCAAAACACAACGCGTTGCCGCTCTCACGAACGGCAACGGTTCTTGCAACCGACATGGCTGTATTTGCCGGCGTCACATCGCCACCCAGGCCCAGCCCCCAAAGGCCCTGCCCCTAAAGCCCCGCGTCACCCTGTCTGCCCCCGGCGCCTTTTGGCCCATTCGATGCTGGCCAATTCGAGACGCCGAAGAGTCACCCGGGGCTCGACAATGCAAGATATGAACCAAGTTGGCGGCATCTTTTGGCCACAGCGGACTCGCCGGGGAATCCCTGGGGAATCCTGGGGAGTCCGGCTGGATTGGCCGCTATGGGATCGGGGGCTGCAAAGTGAAGCGGCGGAGCGGTGCCCGTTTTTTAGGCGGTTGGGTACTGCCTGACTAGTCGTTCGAGGGGTGGTTGGGGTGGCTGCGAGAGGCCGGCGCTCTTTCGGTTTTGCTTTTAGGCTTCTGCCTTCCACGGCAAGCGGGGATGGTCATAGTTGTACCCAGGCTCGGTAACGAAAGTGAGATTGTTGCCGGTTATATGGGGATCGTAACGCCGCGCATATCCGGCGCGATGCACGTCTCCAAATTTGTCCCGATAATCCACATACCCAACCAGCCACAGTCTATCGGAACCTTTTTCGACGGATACGAGCGCCCCAATTGGGAAGGGCAATTCAAAACCGAAATCAAAAATAAAATCGGCGTTGGCCACGAGGAAATAAGCTACGTCAAATCTCACGCTTCCTTGGCCCGTATAGATCGGTTGCACAGGCGGTTCCTCATTTTCCCGAATATGCTCAAGTTTAAATCGTCCGCCAATTACTTCAGCGGGTGTTCGTCCGTAATTTTTAAATTCGATTCTGACGAGTGCCGCACCATCGTCCCGAATGCGAAACGCATTCGAATCGCGACTCGGATCAAATATCGGAGTGATGTGCGACATAGTGATGTAGGCGCGCTCGACAACCCGATTGTGCTCCAGTTGGCGTCCTGTTGTGAGCCAAAGGGTGAGAGTGAATGCGGCTATAAAGATAGTAGCAACAGCAGTAATTGCTGCGCTATTCACGTCTGTAAAAGCCCCAACGCATTGAAAACTAATATGCTCAGTAGACGCCAAGAAATTGGCCAAACCTTTTTCTTGCTCTTTTTCTCCTATTTGGCGGCGATTATCGGATACGCATTGTTGCAAGGTCGGCGATGATAAAAACGAAGCAACTACAAGCGATATTGCCAAGAGCACAAAGCAAATTCCGAGAAATTTCCGGTGGCGCATCAACATCCCTTTATCGCCTCGCCGAAAATATCCGGGTTCTCTCGGTTGCTATACAGCCTCTCAATCATAGGTAGAAACTAGCACGGCTAGGCCACGCATTTCATGCCTGAGCCAACTTCCAGCAAGACCGCTTATTGCACCGCAAAACCCGCTGGCGCCTCGCCCCGGCAATTAAGCTCCGTTTACCGCGACGCCCGTTCGAGATCGAGCGATCTCACGGCCGCCGCACTCAAGGGAAGCCTCCAGCCGGCGGTTTGCGCGAAGGCATTGGACATGAAACCCGCCGCGACCGCGATGAAGGCGAGGTTGATGAAATTTCCGATCAGCGAAAACACGCTGAAGGTCAGAAGGCCGCCACCCTGATTCATCGCCACCGTGAACGCCAGGGTGTCGGCGACGCGCGGAATCAAAAAGATCACGGTGAGCGAGAAAATGCCGGCGAATATCCGCCAGCCATTGCCGCGGGTCAGCCGCCACGAGCGCGTCAGAATATCGCCGGGGATGTCGACCGCGGCGAGCGGCGCGAAGAAAGACAGCCTCACTTGGATTGCAAAGAGCAAGATCGCCAGCAACACGCTCGCGGCGTCAGCCCAAGCCAGATCGGAAACAGCGGCTCCGGACGCAAGAGCCTCGAGAATGGGCTGCATCAGGAAGGTGACCGCGAAAACCATCGCGGCAATGGGAATGCTGAAAAGCAGGAAGCGCAATTCGCGGCCGCCAAATCGCAGCGTGCTGGTGCTGGTCACCTTTTCGCCGAAGATCACATGCCGGTGCCAGCCGACGGCAAAGGCGGTGCCGCCGGCAATGTAAGGAATGGTTCCGACGATATTGGCGACCATGTCCGCGCGATCCGGATATCCCCATACGGCGGCAAAATAGCCGCCCGCAACACCGGCGGCGTAGATCACCAGCGTCCAAATCCAGACGCCGGCAAAGAAGGTGTTGAAATCGGCAAAGACCGCAAGCAGGCTGGCCTTGAGCGCCGCCCAAACATCGATCCGCGGACCGGCCGGCCGCGCGCTTTCCCCCATGGCCATCTCTAGAGCATGATCTTGTCAGTTGGAGCCGGCTGCGCCGAAGGTATTTTGCGCCGCGGGCAGGAGAAGCGCGTAGCGCGTAGCAGGGACTACGGGCGAGCGCTTCGACGAAGCTGCGGCGCAAAAGACCCGGGCCCTATGGGTTGCGCCTTGGCGGGCGCCCGCGGCGTTGCGCCGCTCGACCGATGCCCCACATCGCCCTTCACGGCGCGCCTAGCGGATCGCCGCACCAAAAGCGCAACGCAGCCGATTCGAACTGACAAGATCATGCTCCAAGCCCCCCCTCCGGCGGCGATCAGGCGATCTCACCGGGCTGAAAATAGCACGAAGCCCGCCGGGACGTTGAGACGTCCGGGCGGGCTTCGCTTGGGGGGAGGAATTTACGCTACTACTTCTTGGTTATTGTTTCTTGGGGTTATTGTTTCTTGGGGTTATTGTTTCTTGGGGTTATTGTTTCTTGGGGTTATTGTTTCTTGGGGTTATTGTTTCTTGGGGTTATTGTTTCTTGGGGTTATTGTTTCTTGGGGTTATTG
>JBGOXX010000072.1:0-11364 GCA_041479345.1 Alphaproteobacteria bacterium | reverse complement strand
GCTCAAGACGGAGGGGCTGCCCGTCTCTGCCCACGGAGGCTGCGTAAGACCGGTTCATACCGAACCGGCTGCGGCTTGAGAACTGGGAAGCCTCCATCTTTAGGTGGAGGAGCAGTCACACGCCTGTTCAATGCTGGGTGCCGTGGTAATCTCATCCGTCAAAAATTCCGCGGGCAAGGGTCATGACAATTAAGGTTATTCTGGTTCCGGTGACGGCGGCGGAGAGCGGTGCGCTCAAATGCGCTTTTGCCCTCGGGCGGCGCTTCGATGCCCATGTGATGGCGATTCACGTGCGGGCCGACCCGCGCAATGCCATGCCCTATATGGGCGAAGGCATGTCGGGGATCGTATTGCAGGAAATTCTGGCGGCAGCCGAGCGGGATGCCGTCACTCGCGCGCGCAACGCCCGCACCCTTTTCGATACCGCGGTGGCGGAAGGCGAAATTCGGGTTCGCGAGCATCCATCACCCGGCTTCTCAACGTCGTGGCGCGAAGAAGTCGGACGCGAGGATGAAATCGTCGCCAAGCTTGCCCGGCTTTCCGACATCATCGTGGTCGGGTCCCAGGGGCCTCAGGCTTCGGCCGCGGTCGGGCTGATGATGGAAGCAGCGCTGTTATCGAGCGGGCGGCCGGTTCTTGTCGCGCCGCCGGGCGGCGTCGAGAGCTTCGGCGGCCGGGTGGCCATCGCGTGGAACGGCTCGGCCGAAGCATCGCGGGCGGTCGCGGCGGCAATGCCGTTTCTGGAGGCCGCGGAATCGATCTTCGTTCTCGTGGCCGGCGAGGGGGATGAGGCGTCGAATGCCGCGGCGGGCCTGCAGCAGTACTTGACCTGGCACGGACTTTCCGCCGAAACCATTCTGTTGCATCCCGGACCCGAGGGCATCGGGTCGGCCCTGTTGACCGAGGCGAAATCCCGCAGCGCCGACCTCCTGGTGATGGGGGCTTACACCCACAATCGCTTCCGCCAGATGATTTTCGGCGGGGTCACGCGGCATATCCTGACCGAAGCCGGGCTTCCCGTGCTGACCGCCCATTGATACCCTTAAAATAGTGGTAGGATGAGCTTGGCCGCGGGCTCTCGAAGTCCATCTTAACGACGCAGGACGTTGCCGCCATGCTTACCTTGAAGGACTGCATCGCCCTTTGCGACCTGTCCGAAGAAGAGGTCGACGCCATCGCCGAGCACGAACACATTCCGACGATCATTGCGGCGGAGATGGCGAATTATCTTTGCCATTCGCCGGCCGGCGTTCCGATGATCCGGCATTTCATCGTCGACGATATCCGGAATGCGGAAAATCGCGGCGACACGAGACACGCCCAGCTTCTGAAATTGGTATTATGGCACTTCATTCAAACTCATCCCGATAATCAAACGGCGCTCAAGAAGGCTTAGCCGCTCGAAGAGACGTCATACAGGATCTGCTATCACCGGAAGGCTTCATGAATTTTCCCAAAATCCGACTTGAACTTGCGCGTACCACCGAATTCCCGGAAGGCAGCCGCAAACGCGGCTATGAGCTCGTGGCGCCGCTCGATGCGGAAGGAAAGCTCGACGTCGAAGAGTGGAAGAAGCACCGCAAGAAATGCACGGTGCGCCGGTTTTGGGAGGGCGAGGATGACGAGAACGGCTATCTCGTCCATACGCGTCACCACACCTGGGCCTTTTCTTATGCCCCGGGCGAAGAAGACGATGAGCCGCTCTTCCATTTGGAGTCCCACGTTTTCAAGGAAGGCGAATATGTCTCGATCACCGAGCATGACGGCGTGATCCGGCCCTTCAAAGTCATTTGGGTGCGCTGACCGCGAGCGGCATGGCTAGCCACGACCGAATCGTCGTCCTCACTGGAGCCAGCCGTGGCATCGGACATGGCACGGTCAAATATTTCAGCGATAAGAATTGGCGGATCATCACCTGCTCGCGGGAAGACATCCCCGCCGAGTGCAAGCGCGATCCGAATTGGACCCATCATGTCGTTGCGGATCTCGGGGAACCGGGCAGTGTCGCCGAATTCATAGACGGCACGCTGGAGATCTTGGACGGGCAGCCCTTGCATGCCCTTATCAACAATGCGGCGATTTCCCCCAAGAGCCCGTCGAAGGAACGCCAGGGCTGTCTTTCCAGCGACATGGCGGCGTGGCGCGACGTGTTCGAGCTCAATTTCTTCACGCCCCTGCTGATCGTCCGCGGGTTGGCGCCGGCGCTCGCCAGGGGCAAGGGTTCGGTGGTCAACATCACGTCGATTGCCGGCCACTCGATTCATCCCTTCGCCGGATCGCCCTACAGCACCTCTAAAGCGGCGCTGTCCGCGCTCACCCGCGAGCTCGCCGCCGAAATGGCCGAGTTGGGCGTGCGGGTGAATGCGGTGGCGCCGGGCGAGATCGACACCGCCATGCTCTCGCCGGAGACCCAACAATTAATTACCCGCATCCCGCTGCATCGCCTCGGCACGCCTGAGGACGTGGCGGCGACCGTCTACTATCTATGCTCGGATGAAGCGGGCTACGTGACGGGAAGCGAGATCTTCGTCACCGGCGGCCAGCATTTGTTTTAGGTTTTGTTCGGCTGTGCCGCGGAATTCAGGCGGCGCGGCGAAGGCCCAAGCGGTCCCAGATGTCTTTCAACGCGGCGACGAGCTGCGCCATCATGGCGTCGGTGTGCAAGGGCGACGGCGTGAAGCGCAATCGCTCGGTGCCCTTGGCGACCGTCGGAAAATTGATCGGCTGGACGTAAATGTGATGGCGGTTCAGCAACTCGTCGCTGGCTTGCTTGCACAGCGCCGCATCACCCACCAAGACCGGTACGATATGGCTGTCCGAGGGCATCATCGGGATGGCGGCTTCGCGCAGCAAGCGCTTGAGGGTTGCGGCGCGATCTTGCTGCAAATCGCGCTCCACGCGGCTCGATTTGAGATGTTTGACGGCGGCCAGTGCGCCCGCGGCCACCGCCGGCGGGAGTGATGTCGTAAAGATGAATCCGGTCGCAAAGCTGCGAACGAAATCGACGAGCAGAGAACTGCCTGCGATGTAGCCGCCGACCACGCCGAAAGCCTTGGCGAGGGTTCCCTGAACGATGTGAACCCGGTTCATGACACCCGCGCGCTCGGCGATACCGCCGCCATGGGCGCCATACATGCCGACGGCGTGGACTTCGTCGAGATAGACAAGCGCGTTGTGGCGCTCGGCGGCGGCCACGAATTCGGCAATGGGTGCTATATCGCCGTCCATCGAATAAACCGATTCGAGGGCCACGATTTTCGGCCGGCTGCGATCGAACTCGCCCAAAATCTCGTTGAGATGGGCGACATCGTTGTGCCGAAAAATGCGTTTTTCGGCCCGGCTGAACCGGATGCCTTGAATCATCGAGGCGTGGTTGTATTCGTCGGACAGGATCACGCAGTTCGGAATGCGCGAGCCGAGGGTCGACAGCGTGGCCTCGTTCGCCAGGTAGCCGGAATTGAACAGGAGTGCGGCCTCTTGCCCGTGAAGATCGGCAAGCTCGCGCTCCAAAAGCACATGGTAATGATTCGTGCCGGCGATATTGCGGGTGCCGCCCGCACCCGCGCCGACCCTATCGAGGGCTTCGCGCATCGCGGCCAGCACCAGGGGGCTCTGCCCCATGCCGAGATAATCATTGCTGCACCAGACGACCACATCGTCGTTCCGGCCATCGCGGTGACTGGTTGCCCAGGGAAAAGTTCCGGCGCGCCGCTCCAGATCGATGAACACGCGATAGTTTCCCTCAGCCTTGAGGTCGGCAATCGAATCGCTAAAGAACTTTTGGTAATCCATGCGCTTTCTTTTTTGGCCGTGCGTCGGAGGGGGTCAGCGCCGGATTGCCGGGCTCATCATAGGACCGGAAAGAACCATAGGGGCGGAATGGAATCGATGTCCAGCCGCCCATCCGGGGACGGCGACCATTCGTGCGCTTTTGAGGACGATTGCAAACGATTCAAAGTGCCAGCCGAGAGCGCGACGCGCCAACAAATTAATAGCTATTAACTAACCCGGTAAAATATCCATTAACAGACCTCGGTAACAGAAATTCATCATATCGGGGGAATACCAAGTCTATCGGCTATTTAGATGATGAAATACACAGGTTATCCACAGGATGACCAACAGATTTCCCGAAAAATCCGCACATGTTTCTATCCAGGAACATCTTCACATCGGCGATCTATTCTTGATTCGAGCGATTAAATATTTAGTGTGGGCCGGCCGCTTCGCTGCAATGTCGCAGGGCAGAGCCGCAAGACAGATTGGAATCATGCAAAAGAATCGCGTCGAGGCCATCGATCTGGATCGGGTCATTTTTGACCCGGAGTATCGCCGCGCCGTCATCGAGGCATTGGCGACGCAACGTCGGGCCGAGCAAAGCGTCGCACCGGCAGAAGTCAAAGGCGCCATGGGCGACGGGACCAATCGTTAGTCGCGACTACGCCCGGCCGTAATTGTCTTCGATTCGCTCGATATCGTCTTCCCCCAGATAGCGCCCTGACTGCACTTCGATGAGGCGTAGCAGCTCGGTCCCGGGATTTTCCAGGCGGTGAATCGTGCCGAGCGGAATGAAGGTGGATTGATTTTCGTGAAGCAGGAAGGTTTCTTCGCCGCGAGTGACGCGGGCGGTGCCGTTCACCACCACCCAATGCTCCGCCCGCTCGCGATGCCGCTGCAAGGATAACCGGCTGCCCGGATAAACGGTGATGAGCTTGACCTGATATCGATCGCCGTTCCGGACCGATTCGTAGAATCCCCAAGGCCGGTAAACGCGGCTGTGACTGACGGCCTCGGTCCGTCCCCGAGCTCGCAGGGTCTCGACCAAAGCCTTCACGTCCTGGGCGCGCTCCTTCGGCGCCACCAGAACCGCGTCGTCGGTCACGACCAGAATGGAATCCGAAATCCCGATCGCCGCCACCAGGCGGTGGTCGCTCCGGATATAGGAATTGTGCACGTCCTGCGTGATGACGTCGCCGTGAAGCACGTTTCCGGCGGGATCCTTCGTTCCTGCGTCCCAAAGCGCCGACCATGCGCCGACATCGCTCCAGCCGAAATCGGCGGGAACGATGGCGGCCCGGTCGGTTTTCTCCATCACCGCGTAATCGAGAGAAATGCCGGGTGAGCGTGTGAAGGCGTCAGCATTGAGGCGCAGGAAATCGAGGTCGCGCGCGGCATGGTCGACGGCGTTGCGGCACGCGGTTAGAACATCGGGCGCAAAACGCTCAATCTCGCCGAGCAGGGTGGCCGCGGAGGCCATGAACATTCCGCTGTTCCAGAACCATCGGCCCGATTCGACCATTTCCGCCGCGGTCGCTTGATTCGGTTTTTCGGAGAAGCGGCTGACGTGAAAGCAGCCCTCCAAGGCTTCGCCGGCGGCTTCGAAGACCATGCCGCGTTCGACATAGCCGTAGCCGGTTTCCGCTCGATGAGGCGCCATGCCAAAGGTGACGATGGCGCCGTTGGCCGCCGCGGGAACGGCAGAATCCACGGCCGCCAAAAACGATTCCTGGTTGGCGATCACGTGATCCGACGGCAGGAGCAGCATCAGCGGATCGTCGGTGCTCCGTGCTTGCGCCGCGAGAATGAGAGCTGCGACGGCCGCGGCCGGCGCCGTGTTCCGCCCCAGCGGTTCCAGCACGATGTCCTGTGCCTTGATTCCCGCTTCGCGCAACTGTTCGGCGACGATAAACCGGTGCTCGTGATTGCACAGGATGAGCGGCGGCGAGAATCGCGCCGGATCGCCGACGCGGCGGGCGGTCTCCTGCAGCAGCGAAAGATCGGAAGCGAGCGCGAAAAATTGCTTCGGATAGAGTTCGCGCGACAAAGGCCAAAGCCGGGTCCCGGCGCCGCCGGAAAGAATTACGGGATGAACACGCCTCTCGGCCATCAAGTTCTCCGTGCCACGACAACGAGCGCTTTCGCGCGGGTCAATTTACGACGCGCGCCTTGGCGCTGGTCACTTTACGATGCGCGCCTTCGCGCGCGGATCGAGCGCATCCTGCAATCCGTCGCCCAGAAAATTGAAGGCGATCACGGTCGCAAAGATGAACAGACCGGGATAAAGGGTCAATGCCGGATCGGTCCAAACCAGTTCCTGGGCATCGGTCAGCATATTGCCCCAACTTGGCGTGGGCGGGGCGATGCCGAGCCCCAGAAAACTCAGCGCCGCTTCAAAGAGGATGATGTTGCCGACCGAAAGCGTGGTCGCGACGATGATCGGCGAGGCGAGATTGGGCAGAATATGGCGGGTCATGATGCGCCATTGCGAAGCGCCCGATGCTTCGGCGGCACGCACGAAGCCGCGCTCGCGCAACGCAAGCGCGGCGCCCCGCACCAGCCGCGCCACCGTCGTCCAGCCGACCAGCGCGATGACGATGATGATCCGATAGAGATCCACCGATTCGGAGCGGATGACGGAATCGGGCAGGCCGACCTTGTTCAGATCCACCGCCACCAGCACGATCAGCAACGGCAAATGGGGAAGGGCTATCACGCCGTCGGTCACGCGCATCAGAAAAGCATCGAGCCTTCCCCCGAGATAACCCGCCTGCAGGCCGATGGCGGTGCCGATGACGGCGGAAACCAGTGCCGCCGTCAGGCCCACGGAAAGCGAAACCCGCGCGCCATAGAGAATTCGCATCAATTCGTCGCGGCCGAGTTCATCGGTTCCGAACAGATGACCCAGCGACGGTCCGGCAAACCGGTGATAGAGATCGACATCGCCCGGATCGATATTGGTCGCCGCGGATAACAGGGGTGCCAGAATCGCCAACGCCACCAGCACGATCAGAGAGCCCGCACTGGCGACGGCAAGCGGCGACAGGCGCCGGCCCAACGCCGCATATCCGCCCAACGCTGCAGTCTCAATGCGCATCATCGGCTCCGTGTCGCGCCCAAGGCGATGCGGGGATCGAGCCCGGAATAGGCAAGATCGGCGAACAGATTGCCGAGCAGCGTCATCAAGGTCGCAAAAAGCAGTCCGACCAAGGCGAGATTGAAATCATTGCCCATAATCGAATCGTAAATCAACTTTCCCATGCCGGGATAAGCGAACATCGTTTCGGTCAGAAGCGCGCCGGAAAACAGCGCGCCGAAGGAAAGGCCGATGATGGTCACGACGGGAATCAGCGAATTGCGAAAAGCGTGCTGCCAGATCACGCGGGCGGGCGAAGCCCCTTTGGCCATCGCCGTCCGGATGAAATCCTGGCGCAGGGTTTCGATCATGGCCGCGCGCACATATCGGACGTAATTGCCCACGCTCGAGAGCGTCAGGGCGGCAACCGGCAGCGCCAGGTGTTTCACCGCGTCGCCGAATCCGGCTGCCGTCGCCGTGCCGCCGGCGGGAAGCCAGCCCATCTTGACCGAGAACAGGATGATGAGAAGAAGCCCGAGCCAAAAAACCGGAACCGAGATTCCGGCAAACGCGCCAAGGTTGATCAGATAATCGATTTTCGATTGCGGCCGCAGCGCCGCCCAAACGCCGAGCGGTACCGCGATGACGATGCCCAACACAAAGCTCGTTCCCATCAGCACGGCGCTGTTGCCAAGGCGCGGCCAAAGCACGGCGAGGACGGGCTGCTGGTAGATGCGCGAATAGCCGAGATTCCCGTGAAGGGCCGCGGTCAACCAGGTCCAGTAGCGCTCGACGATCGGCCGGTCGAGGCCGTAGAGGGCGCGCAGCCGGGTTGCGTCCGCCGAGGTCATGTGCGGGTTGCCGGAAATCATGATATCCACCGGATCCCCCGGCATCAGCCCGATCAAACCGTAAACGAGAAACGACATGGCCAGCAAAACGACGATCGTCTCGACCACGCGCTGGGAAATGAACCGGCTCATGGCGAACGATCCGGTGAAGGCTCGGCCCACTTGTCTTCGACCCGACCGTCTTCGACCCGCCAATTCTCGACCCAGAGTGTAGACGGAGATTGGTGACCAGTCGGTGTCAACCCCTGCAGCCATGAGGGAAGAATGAAGGCGTCGGCGCGGAAAAAAAGCGGAAGGGCCGGGAGCTCGTCGGCGTAAAGCTGCTGCAACTTGTGCCACAGGGCTTCCCGTTTGCTGCGATCGAGCTCAACCTCAATGGCATCGATGAGCTTGTCCATCTTGGCATTACGATAGCCCGCATAATTCTGGCCGGCAAAACCGTTCGACGGGGAAGGAATTTCTTCCGAATAGAGGACTGAACGCGGGACGCTTTCCGGAGCGCTGGTCTGGGCAAACATGGCCAGCCCGTCGAAATTCCGCTTCATGACGCTCTGCCCGAAGAAGAGCCGGGCCGGTTGATTGCGGATCCGGACATCGGCGCCGATTTTCCGCCATTGGCTTTGCAGCACCTGTTCAACCATTTCTCGCGAGCGATTCCCGGCGGTCGTCATCAAGTCGAAAGAAAGCATTTTTCCCGCATCATTGACGCGGATGCCGCCGGGGCCTTCCCGCCAACCGGCTTCGTCGAGCAGCTTCTTGGCCGCGTCCGGATTGAAATCGTAATGGCGCACATCATCGGTGTGAACCCAGTCGAGCGGGTTGACCAGCGTATCCGCCACCGGCTGGCGGTCGGCGAAAAGCTGCGATGCCATGCCCTTGCGATCGACGGCGAGCAAGAGCGCCTGGCGGACCCGCACATCGGCGAAGACGGGATTGTCGAGATCGGGCTCGATATGTTCGAAAACCAGGCTCGGTTTATAGATGACGTGATATTCACGCGGATGCCTCCGCTCGAAATTCAGGGCCTGGTCGAGCGACAGCCCCAATTCGCCGGCGATGTAATCGATGGCGCCCGACAGCAAATTGGCTTCGAGGGCTGCGGTGTTCTCCACCACCTGCACGGTGATGCGCCGGAAATATCCGGGCTTCCCCCACCAGGCGGGATTGCGTTCGAGAACGATATGCGATCCCGGCACGACCTCGGTGATCTTGTAGGGACCGTTGTAAAGCCCGGGATTGGTGGTGTCGGTATCGTAGACCGTATGCTCGCGATAAGTGGCCGGATCGTGGAAGGCATCGCGTTCCAAATGGGCGGGAATGATCTGGAAATCATTGATCGCGTTGTAATCAAATTCGACCCGGTCCATGTGGAGCGTAAAGCTGCGCGTGTCTTTGACGTCGATCGATAGAATCCGCCGGTACAGTTCCTGGCTCGATACGCCGGAGAGCGGGTGCTTGCCGACTTCCCAGGTGAAGAGCACGTCATCGGTCGTGATCGGCGTTCCGTCGCCCCATTTCGCATCGGGGCGAATGGTAAAGGTGACGGCGATGCCCTTGGCCGGTAGCCGCGGATTTCCCGGAGGCAGGTCTTCGATTTTCGCGCCGCCGTTTTCGATTGTCGGCAATTCCGTGCATAACATGCAGACGAGCTGCCAATTCGAGTCGTAGGTCGTAAACGGCCGCAGCGCCATGGCAAGCACATAGGATTTTGCCAGCGTCGCGTCGATATTGGGTTGAAAGGTCGGCGGAAATTGGATCATGCCGATCACCAGCTCGTCCTTTGGATGGGCGGCAGCCGGCGAGGCGATCGACAGCGGGATTGCCAGAAGGATGGCGAACAGGACGGCGAGCAGGGCAAATTTCGATCTCATACCTGCGGCGATTATAGCATTGCGGGCGCCCGGCTTGCAGGGCCCGGCCTTGACAGGTTTTGGCGCGCCGCCCATGCTGGCCCGAGTTTCGGTCTGGGGTGCTCCCCTTTGGGAGCTGAGATCACACCCATGGAACCTGAGCTGGATAATGCCAGCGGAGGGAGTGCCGAGTGAAACAGTCGCAAATTCGTCATCCGCCGGTTCTTGATCTGCCGCGCATTGCGCGGCCGGGAGAGGGCCCGTGATCGCTATCATCGGCGGCGGCATCTGCGGTCTATCGATCGGCTGGCGGCTGGCACGCGCCGGGCGGGCGGTGACAATTTTCGAACGGGACGAGGCCGGGAAAGGGGCGACTTGGGCCGCGGCCGGGATGCTCGGCGCCCAAATCGAAGCCGAACCGGGCGAGGAGACGCTGCTACCGCTCCTGCTCGAAAGCCGCGATCTCTGGCCGGAATTCGCCGAAGAGCTTGAGGCCGCTTCGGGCATGTCGATCGGCTTGCGCCGGGAAGGCACCCTCGCCGTGGCACTCGACCGCGACGATGCCGAAAAGCTGGCCTTTACTTACGACTATCATCGCTCCCAAGGGCTCGAGATGGAATGGCTCGATGGGCGCCAGGCGCGCGCGCTGGAGCCGCATCTTTCGCCGAAGGTGACGGCGGCGGTCTTCAGCCCCCGCGATCATCAAGTGGATAACCGCAAAGCGGCATTGGCGCTGAAACGCGCTTTCGTTGGCGCGGGCGGGGTCTTGCGGGAGCACGCCGAAGTCGAAGAAATCTTGAGCGATCGGCGAAGAATCACCGGCCTTCGAGTCGCGGGCGAGGAGATCGGTTGCGAAACGGTCGTGCTCGCGGCGGGCGCCTGGTCGCGCGGGATCAAAGGTCTGCCCGAGAACATGCGTCCCCCGGTGCGTCCGGTGAAGGGCCAGATGCTGAGCCTTCGAATGCCGGATGCACTTCTGCGGCATGTGGTGGTGGGGCCCGGCGCTTATCTCGTGCCAAGGCTCGACGGCGTGTTGCTGATCGGGGCTACGGTCGAGGAACAAAGCTTCGATACCGCGCTGACCGCGGGCGGCATTTATGAATTGTTGCGGAGAGCACGGGAGTATGTGCCCGGCGTGCATGATCTCGAAATCGCCGAGATGTGGGCGGGGTTGCGCCCGACCAGCCGGGACGATGCGCCGATTTTGGGACCGGCCGCCCTCGACGGGCTGGTGATCGCGACCGGCCATCACCGCAACGGGATTTTGCTGGCACCCGTCACGGCGCGGGTCATTGCTGACTATCTGCTGACCGGGCGATGGCGCGATGATCTGCGGCGCTTTACGCCGGAGCGGTTTGCGGCATGAGCGTGGCGATGGAAAAAACGCTGACCGTCAACGGCAAGCTTTGCCGCTATTCCGGCCAAAGCATCGACGCGTTGATCACCAGCCTCGATATCGATCCAAGGCGACGCGGCATTGCGGTCGCGATCAATGAAACCGTCGTGCCGCGGGCGGCGTGGACGGAGACGAAGGTTTCTCCCGGCGACCGCATTGAAATCGTCCGGCCGCTGGCGGGAGGCTGAGCGATGACCTCCGTCGTCCAGCATCGGGTTGAATCCTCCCCCACAAGGGGGGAGGGACGATTCCATCAATTCGGATTTGGAGTTGGGGCATGACGGCACAACTCGTCATCGCCGGACGCCGTTTCGGCTCGCGGCTGTTCCTGGGATCGAGCCAATATCCGAATCAGCAAGTGATGCTCGATTCGCTGGCGGCCAGCGGCGCCGAGGTCGTGACCGTTGCGATACG
>JBGOXX010000071.1:0-11505 GCA_041479345.1 Alphaproteobacteria bacterium | reverse complement strand
CCTTCTTCCTTATTGAGAGAGGACAGCCGGTCGTACTCGCTTTTTGCCGAGGCGAGAGTGGTGCGGGCCACATCGGCTTCGGATCGCGCCGCGGCATAGCGGGCGCGTTGGGCGAGCAGGGGTTGCAAATCGGCAACGAGACCGAAGGCGGCGATTTCCGGGGAGAAGCTTACCGGTTTTAAGACTTCAGTGCGGAGTCCGCCTCGCGCTTGAGTGCTGGCGTCGAGACGGAGAGTCGTCAACCCGCCCACGACTTCGACCCGGGCCTGGCTTTCATCGGCGCTGGAATCGTGGGAGCGCAACGCGTCCTCGTGATCCGGCGTCGCATCGGCCGGCGTCTTGTCGCTCGAACCGGCTGCGTCGTCGTTATGACCCTTATTTGCGGCAATCGGGGCCTTGTCCGATTCGTTGGCCGCCTCCTTGTGGTTGGGGAGGAGGAAAACGGCTCCGACGCCGATCAGGATCGCGCTGGCGGCGATCCACAGCACGATGCGGGCAAGGGCGTTCTTGCGGCGCGTCACGGCTGCGTTCCCTGAGTCGCGGGCGATGCGGTCATGTCATCCGGCGCGGTTCCATCGAGGGGCTTTTGCACCGCGTCTTCAACCCCGCCCCAGGCTTGGAGCCCGTCGATCCGCGTCTGAAGCTCGGCCCGCCGTGCCGCCAGCAATTCGATTTCGGTTTCGACCAGGGTTAATCGATCGGATTCGCCAAAACTGATGAGTTTCTTCGTATCCTCGAGTCGCGTTTTCTGGGTCACGACGATGCTTTTGGCGGTGCCCCAGGTCTTCAGCGCCGTCTCGTAGCGAAGGCGAGCCGCGCTGGATTGCGCCAGCACGTCGGATTCAAGGGATTTGAATCGGGCGGCTTCGAGCTTGCGGTTGGCTTCCGCCTCGCCGATCGGACCCTCGTTGTTGTTGAGCAGGGGAAGCAGGATCGCGCCGCCCAGGCTCTTGATCCAATCCCCCTGGTCCCACAGAAATCCGGGGGAGAGATCGATATCGGGATATTGCCTGGCGATTTCCTCGCGCAGCGTCGCCTCAGCCGCGGCATAGCGATCGAGGCCTTGCCGCAAATCCAATCGGTTCTGCAGCGCCGCGTGTTGGACTTCCGGTTCGGGAAGAGCAGGGAAGGGCGACTCCGTCAATTTGCCGAAGGAAAGCTGGAGCTTTTCCGCTTCCTCAAAGGGCAGGCCAAGAGCGGCCGCGAGCGCCGCGCGAGCGCCGCGGATAGTGCCATCGGCGCTATCGGCGGCGAGCCGTGTTTCCTGCAATCGCAGCCGCGCCAACGTGACTTCCGAGGGGCTGACTTCGCCCGCTTTCTGACGCCGCTCGAGAAGATCGACTTCTTGCTTGCGCAGGTCGAGCTCCTGCTGGGCCAGCTTCGCGGTTTCATCGGCCGCATAGGCATCGACGAAACGCTGGCGCAGCCGGCTTCGCACTTTCCACGCGGTTTCGCCGAGCGAATGGCGGGCTTCATCGTTGAGCGATTGGGCGCGGGCGATTCTGGCCTCGCGCTTGCCGCCGGTTTCGATCGGAATATCGAGTCCCAGCCCGACGCTCCACGGCGTATCGACGACCCCGTTGCTCGCGGCGCTATGGTGTTCGAGGATGGGATTGGCTCTCGGGTTTGGCCGCTGGCCGGCGGTGATCTCGGCCGCGCGCTGGACCGCCAAATTGGCGCGCGCGATGTCCATCTCGGGGTTGAAATACACGGCCATCAAGGTCAGGGCCTCAAGATCCCACTGCGTCAACGGCCATTCGGAAACCGCATAGTTGTGGCGCTCCATGAAGCCGCGAAGATCGGCGTCGTCGCTGCGGCGCGAGCCTAGCGCCTCGGCCACTCGCGCCGGTTCAATCGGCTCCGGCCGGTAGCTCTGAAGGGTACAGCCCAGTGCCGGCAGTACCATGAGAGCGGCAGCCATCCCCCGAATCGTCGCCGTGCGTGCTGTCACGGTTTCTCGCCACCATCGCCGCGTGCCCGGATTTTCGGCCGGGCCCGGCCTCTTCCCCCGAATACGAAATAAAGCCCGGAAATCGCTGCGTTTCCGCCCAAGTCCGGGCGGTTACAATAGAGTTACAGCGGCGATCTTTCCACCTCTTTCCAGGTCAATCCGCCGCTCCCATCGGGGCAATTTCCCGGCCGCGTCAGGCGGTTATTGACCTTTTCGCTCATCTCCATCAGGATTCCCCGTTCCCGACTCAAACAGGGCCCAACTCAAACAAGGATAAAGGCGCATGACGGATCGCAAGGTCATCGGCATCGGTTCGGCGGAATCCCGCAAGGGCCAGAGCGAAGGGCACGACGACATCTTCGCGGAAGAAAAGCCGGTCATCGAGGATTTCAAATTCGGCAAGGAAACCGCCTCCGTCTTCGACGACATGGTGGACCGCTCGGTCCCTTTCTACCGCGAGATTCAGCGAATGAGCGGCGAGATCGCCGCCGATTTCGGCGTTCCCGGAACCAACCTCTATGACCTCGGCTGCGCCACCGGAACCACGATGCTGATGTTCGACGAATTGGTCGATCCGGGGGTGCGTTTCGTCGGGGTCGACAATTCGGACGATATGCTGATCAAAACGCGCCAGAAGCTCGAAGCCCAAAAGATGGCGCGCGCCTTCGATCTCGTGAATGCCGACCTCAACCAGGGTCCTCTCATCGAGAACGCATCGGTGGCGGTGATGATCCTCACCCTTCAATTCGTGAGGCCGATGCACCGCGAACGGGTGATCCGCAAAATCTACGAACAGCTGAACGATTCCGGCTGTCTGATCCTCGTCGAAAAGATCACGCTGGAGGATTCGCTGCTCAATCGCCTGTTCATCAAACATTATTACGAGATGAAGCGGCGCAAAGGCTATTCCACCACGGAAATCACGCTGAAGCGCGAGGCGCTGGAAAACGTTCTCATTCCGTACCGCTACGAAGAAAATCGCGACATGCTGTTGCAGACCGGCTTTAGAAGCGTCGAGGAATTCTTCCGCTGGTATAATTTCTGCGGCGTCGTCGCCGTCAAATAATCGACCATGACCGAAAGCCCCGCGTCCGCCACGGACCTGTCGTTGCTGGTCCGGGTCGGAAATTTCCTGTTCCGTTACCGGAATTACGCATTTCCGATCCTGCTGATTCCGCTCGTCGTCTTCTTCCCGACGCAGAACGTGGAAGGGGCTGCGGCGCCCGGCGGCAGCCTCGATTGGCTGGCGCTGTTCTTCGCGGTGCTCGGCGAAGGGTTGCGGGGAGCGGTCGTCGGATTGGCGTATATCAAGCGTGGCGGCGTTGATAAGAGAGTCTACGCCGAGCGGCTGGTGACCGAAGGATTGTTCACGCACTGCCGCAATCCGCTCTATGTCGGAAACTTCCTGTTGCTGCTGGCTTTGCTGGCGATCGTGAACAATGTCTACGTCTATGTCATTGGCGGGGCGTTTTTCATCTTCGCCTATATCGCCATCGTCGCCGCCGAAGAGAATTACCTGCGCGCCAAATTCGGTGCGGAATATGACGAATACTGCCGGAGGGTGAATCGCTGGATTCCGGATTTCCGCGGGCTGCGGGCGACGCTGCAGAGCATGACCTTCAATTGGCGGCGGGTGGTCATCAAGGAATACAGCAGCGTCTATTCCTGCATCGTCGTCGCCTTTCTGTTGGAGACGATAAAGGCATACCGCACGCCCGGCATGGAATCGGCGGATTTTATAAAGCTGGGCGGCGTCTTTGCGGTGATAACCGTGATCTTTGTCACGATCTACGTCTTGAAGAAATCGCGCCGGCTGGTCGACCGCACGGTCTAGGCCCTGTTAAATCGGTTCGAGAAATTCCTCGATCGCTTTCCAGACCGTGGGCTCGGTCAGCGACGGGGCGTGGCCGATTCCGGGCACCGTCACCTGAATAAGATCGGGCTTTTCCGCCTTCATTCGCCGGAAGGTCTGTTCGCTCAGGACATCGGATGCGCCGCCGCGAACGGCGAGCATCGGTACTTTCGCGACCGCCCGGTATAGCTTCCATAAATCGAACGGTAGATCGAACGGCACAAGCAGCGGCTTGAGGATGGCGGGATCCCAGTCGGCGACGAGCATCCCGTCCTTGCCGTCGTGATAGGTGGCGCGTGCAAAATCGATCCATCCCGCGTCGTCGGCGATCGAGAGTTTCGGGTAATTCTGACGGAGATAGCGCGCCGCCTGCTCGAAGCTCGGCTGGGGTGGAAGACTGCGGATCTGAACGAGGATTCTCTGGAAGCCGCTGGTTTGAACCTCCGGGCCGACGTCGTTCAAGATAATCGCTCGAAGCGCGCCGGGCACGACGAGCGCCAAACCGACAGCAATAAGTCCGCCTAGCGATGTGCCGATGGCCACAAACTCGTGAATGTTGAGGGTGACCAAGAGATGCCGCAAATCGTCGAGATAAATTCGCGGCTCGTAGTTGCGCCAATGAGGATCGTAATCCGAACGTCCGCGCCCGCGATAATCGGGGCAGATGACGCGCCGCGTCTTTGACAATCGCATGGCGAGCCCGTCAAAATCGCGGGAGTTCCGGGTCAAGCCGGGAAGACAAAGCGCCGGCACGGCGTCGTTGGCGGCTTTGCCGTCATGGGCGCCGTAGTCACGGTAATACAGCCGCAGCCCATCAAAAGAAGTGAGTGTGCGCTCGCGGAACGGAGTCAATTTTTCTCGGAAATGTGCAGGTCGTCCTCGATCGACTGAGCGACCGTCGTCTTGCCCAGGCGGGCGCGATAGACCTGGAGGTTTTCGAGGACGCGTTGCACGTAGTCGCGGGTCTCGGTGAACGGAATCATTTCGACCCAATCGACAGGATCGACTTCGCGGGTGCGTGGATCGCCGTTATCCTTCATCCAACCACGGAGCCGCGCGGGACCGGCATTGTAAGCGGTCAGCGCCAGCAGATAGGAGCCGTCGTATTGATGGAGAAGCCCGCCCAGATAGGCGGTGCCGAGCTTCAAATTGTATTCAGGATTGGAGTGCAGTTTCTTTTGGGAGAAATTGATTCCCAGCGCCCGCGCCATTTGCTTGGCGGTCGCCGGCATCAGCTGCATCAATCCGCGAGCACCCGAGCTGCTTTGGGCCAAAGTGTCGAACGCGCTTTCCTGGCGCATCACCGCAAGAACGAGAGAGGGTTCGGGATCGTCGCCGTCCACCTGATGGGGGATCGGATACCCGGAATTGATGAGAATCACGCCATTGCGCAACGCCTTCTTGGCGACCGTCACCGCGACGTCCGGCCGGCCGGCATCGGTCGCCAGCTGGGCGGCAAGCGCAGTTTCGCCGGGCGATTGCGCGAGCTCGAGCAATTTCAGGACGAAGGGCCGCACCCGCTCTTCTTCGCCGATTTGGGCTAGCTGCCGGACGACGATCGTGAGGTCGCGCTTTTCGAAGCGAGTCTTGTCGTCCGGCGTGGCCGCCGGATCGGTGGGAAGTTCGACAGGTTTGCCCGCATGCAGCCGGTGCGCGGCGAGCTCGCCGTGATAGGTCGTGATGTGCTCGGCGGCGCGGCCATACCATTCTTCGGCCAGACCCGGCTTGTTTTTGATCAGTTCGGCGGCGCGGCCGGCCCAATAGGCGCCGCGCGCTTGGCTGATCGGATAGCGGGCAGCCTCATACGCACGCTTGAAATGATCGAATGCGGTTTGCGGCTCCTGCAGGAATCGCAAGGCAATCCAGCCGGAGAGCCATTCCGCTTCGGCGAGTGCCGGGCCTTCCGTCAGTCCATGCTTGCTCGCCAACCGGTAGGCGACGGAAATATCGCCTTGCGCGAACATGCGCCGGGCGATGATTCCCCGTTCCACCCACCACAATTCCGGCCGCACCAGATTGGCCGGCGGATGTTCGAGAATTTGCAGCGCCGCATCGTTCATTTCCTTGCGGCGGCGCCAGTGCAGGCGGTCGAATTGAAGTCCTGGATCGTTTTGCAGCTCCGGCGGAACGCGGCGCATCGCCCAATCGACGGCGCCTTCCATTTCCCGCAGCCGCCGCCGCGCCTCGGCCAAGGCCTGATGGCCGTTATCGACGTGGCCGAGCATGCGATGTGCCGAGTCGTAACGCTCGTCCCAAAGCAGCCGGTCGAGCCTGGCGATGTGGTCTTCGGGGCGGAGAATTTTTTTGTGCCGGGCCAGAAAAGTCCGCTCTTCGCTCAGCGCAAAATTTCCTTCCACCCAGGCCCGGCGCAGCATCTCCTGCCCCTTGGCTTCATTACCGGTGCGATCCAGCGCTTCGCCAAGCCGCACCATGCCGTGGGCGGTGACGGGTTCCTGCTTGGCGAACCAGTTCAGGATGTCGGAATCCGGCGTCGATTCGTCCATCGATTCTTCCAGATATTGACGGAAGATGTCGCCGGTCGGCCAATCCGGATTTTGGGCGATGAAAGCGGCGCGCTCGCCGAAACTGACACCGGAATCGGGCTGCACCATTTGGAGCCAGGAGAGGGCTTTGGCGAGAAGAGGGTCATGGGCATGGCCGGCCAGTCCCCGCGCGTAGCTCCACTTTCCTTCATCGGCGGCGGCGTAAGCGTCGCGGTAAATCCGTTCGTCGCCGGCGGAAAGGGCAGCGGCCGATGCCGGAACGGCGCCCAAGAGCGCTCCGAATATCAGGATTCCCGCCGCCCACAGGCCTGTGCGCCGGTTGGGGCTCGCGCGCCAGCTTTGGTTCATCCGCACTCAGTCCCCCGAAAGCGGCTCATGGTGCCGCCGTATTGTTAACGCATTGTAAGCGGCAGCGGGAAACGGCACCAGATCGTGAAGAACCGCAGGAAGCAGCGGTCCTTGCCCGGTCCAGCGGAGGCCGCTATGTTCGCGCCCGCATCTGGCAGCGGAGCAAACGATGTTCAAAGGCTCGATCACCGCTCTTATCACCCCCTTTCGCGGCGGAAAGGTGGATGAAAAGGCGTTCGCCTCGCTGATCGATTGGCAAATCGGGCAAGGCACCAATGGTCTCGTGCCTTGTGGGACCACCGGCGAGTCGCCGACTCTATCCCATGAAGAGCACATGCGGGTGGTCGAACTCTGTATCGAGGCGGCCAAGGGCCGTGTGCCGGTCATCGCCGGGACCGGATCGAACTCGACCGATGAAGCGATTATGCTCACCCGCCATGCCAAAGAAGCCGGCGCCAGCGCCGCTTTGGTCGTCACGCCCTATTATAACAAGCCGACCCAGGAAGGGCTGTTCCGCCATTTCAAAGCGATCCACGACGCCGTGGATCTGCCGGTCCTGATTTACAACATCCCCGGGCGCAGCGTCGTCGACATGACGGTTGCGACCATGGCGCGCCTGGCGGAACTCAAGAACATCGTCGGCGTCAAGGATGCGACCAGCGATCTGGTCCGGCCGCTCCGCACCAGGCTGGCGATCAAGAAGGAATTCTGCCAGCTGTCGGGCGAAGACGCGACGGTCGTTCCGTTTCTGGCTCAGGGCGGGGTCGGCTGTATTTCGGTCACCGCGAATATCGCGCCGAAGTATTGCGCCGATCTGCACAAGGCCTGGGCCAAGGGCGACATGAAAACGGTGCACGCGCTGAACGACAAATTGCTGCCGGTTCATGACGCCATGTTCATCGAAACCAATCCGGCGCCGGTCAAATATGCGGCGAGCTTGCTCGGGCTTTGCACCGGCGAATTGCGCCTGCCGCTCGTCGAAGTTTCCGAGGCGAGCAAGGCGAAAATCAAGGCGGCGCTGACCGAGGCCGGCTTGCTACCTTAGCGGCCGCCGCCATGGCCCGCGCAGCAACCGAACCCCGGCGCCTCATCGCCCAGAACCGCAAGGCGCGGCACAATTATCTGATCGAAAAAACGATCGAGGCCGGAATCATGCTGACCGGCACCGAAGTCAAGTCGTTGCGTCTCGGCCGGGCCAGCATCAATGAAAGTTATGCCGCCGAGCAAGCCGGCGGGATTTATCTTCTGAATTCGCACATCCCGGAATATCCGCCGGCCGGGAAATTCAATCATCCGCCGGTGCGCCCGCGCAAACTCCTGCTCCATAAAAAAGAGATGCAGGCGTTAATCGGCGCGATCACCCGGGAAGGCTATACGCTTGTGCCGCTGTCGATTTATTTTAACTCGAAGGGCCGTGCCAAGGTCGAGCTTGGCGTGGCGCGCGGCAAAAAGAAGCACGACAAGCGGTTGGCGGAAAAAGAACGGGATTGGCAACGGGAGAAGGCGCGGGTTCTTCGCGCGCGCTAACGAGTATCCAGCCGCCGGCGGATCGCCGCCATCACGCCATCGAACATTTTTGCCGTGAGCCGGCGCGTATTCAGATTGTAGCGCGAGCAGTGATAGCTGTCGGCCAGCACCGGCAGATCGTTCCCCAATTCGTTTAACGCTCCGTGGCGAAACGGTGCTGCACTCTTGCGCAAACCCAGTGCGACCAGCGTTTGTTCATGGGCAACCCGGCCCAAAGCGAGAATGATTTCAAGATCGGGCAACGATTTGATTTCGGCTTCGAGAAATCCGCAGCAGGCGGCGGCTTCGGCCGGCGTGGGTTTGTTGGCCGGCGGCACGCAGCGCACCGAATTGGTGACGCGGCAGCCCAACAACCTCAAGTCGTCATCCGGCCGCGCCGCGTATTTGCCAGCGGCCAATCCGTGCTTGAGAAGGGTGGGATAAAGAATTTCTCCCGCGTAATCCCCGGTGAACGGACGTCCCGTGCGATTGGCACCTTTGAGTCCCGGCGCCAATCCGACGATCAATAGCCGGACCGGTCCCGAAGATTTGACGGGAACGAAGGACGGCACCGGCGCGTTGTGCCAATCGGGATGGGCCTTCCGGTTCTTTTCACGGAAGGCAACAAGCCGCGGGCACCGCGCGCAATTGCGGCCCGGTTCTTGGAGTTTCGCGGCCAAGGCTCGTCAGACGCCTTGCGCGAGCTTGTCCGGCTCGCGATCCGGCAGATTGCGGGCGATGGTCGCCGCCAGATCGGAGAGCTCGATGAAATTGTCGGCTTGCCGCCGCAATTCATCGGCGGCCATCGGCGGCGAGGAGCGCACGGTGCTGGCGACCGTTACCCGAACGCCTTTCCGCTGCACGGCTTCGACCAAGCGGCGGAAATCGCCGTCGCCGGAAAACAGCACAATGTGGTCCACCGCTTCCGCCATCTCCATCATGTCGATGGCGATTTCGATGTCCATATTGCCTTTGATCTTGCGCCGGCCTGCGGCGTCGGTAAATTCCTTGGCCGGTTTGGTGACCATGGTATAGCCGTTGTAATCGAGCCAATCGACCAGCGGCCGGATCGGCGAATATTCCTGGTCGTCGATGAGGGCGGTGTAATAAAAGGCGCGAATCAACCGGCCTTGTCCCGCGAAATGATCGAGCAGCCGCTTGTAATCGATGTCAAAACCGAGGGTCTTGGCCGCAGCGTAGAGATTGGCGCCGTCAACGAATAGGGCGATACGTTCTTCCGGGTAGAAAATCATCGGGCAATGTCCTAAAAAATAAATGATACAAAATGAATGGCTTGAACCAATTTCCAATGGCTAGGACGAAATAAGGCAATCGCAATCTTAGCCATCGACGCAAAGTCTCATTCATAGTTAGGCCGGCATTCGGATGGCCGCAAGAGCCGGGGTGGACAAAGCAGTCTCAATAACGTTCAACAAATAGGGCCGAAAAATACGGCCACGCAATTTAAGGAAATAAAACTGTGATCCTGATCGGGGTCGGGTCAAACTTGCCCAGTCCGAAATTCGGCACGCCGTTGCAAACCTGCGAAGCGGCGCTGACTGAGCTGCAGAAGCGCGGTGTGGCGGTCTCCCGGCGTTCGCGGTGGTATGAAAGCGCGCCGGTTCCGGTGTCGGACCAGCCCTGGTTCGTCAATGCGGTGGCTGCGGTCGAAACGGACTTGTCGCCGGAAGCGCTTTTATCGCTCCTTCATGAGATTGAATCGGGATTCGGCCGGGTCCGCCGCACCCGCGATGAAGCCCGTATCCTCGATCTCGACTTGCTGGTCTATAACGATCTGGTCACGCAACGCCCGCCGATCCTTCCCCATCCGCGGATGCATCAAAGGTCGTTCGTTCTGCTGCCTTTGGCCGAGTTGGTGCCGGATTGGCGGCATCCGGCGAACGGCGAATCGATCGCGAAATTGATCGCCGCCCTGGCCCCCGACCAGATCGCGCGCCCGATGGAACCTTAAAGCTCCAGAGCCCCAATGAATTGCTGCGGACCCGGCAAAAACCCCGGAAATCCGCGATTAATCAGGGATTTCCCTTGCTTTGGCGGGGGGCCGTTCTTATATTCCTGCCACCCCTGTCGGAGCCCGCCAAGGGGCGGAAAACCAAGGAGTTTCAAGCTTATGGCCCGCGTCACCGTCGAAGATTGCGTCACCCGAGTTCCGAACCGGTTCGATCTCGTCTTGCTCGGCGCCCGGCGCGCCCGCGACATCGCCTCGGGGGCTCCGCTGTCACTGGATCGGGACAATGACAAGAACCCGGTGGTGGCGCTGCGCGAGATTGCCGATGCGACGATCGACATCGGTGCCTTGGGCGAAGAAATCGTGCGCGCCTTGCAGAAGCACGTCGAGGTCGATGAGCCGGAAGCCGAAATGATGGAACTCTCGGCGACGGCCGAGGATCTCAACGCGCTTGCGGGCGAGGTTGCCAAGGCCAAGGAAGAGGCTGCCGAAGACGAAATCGACGAGGCCATCGAAGACGAAGTGGGCGGAGATGCCGCCGAAGAAGCTCCTTCCGATCTGCCCGAAGGGCCCGTCGATTCGGAGAAGGAGTAAAGGCAAGCCGCGCGGGTCAGTCCGGCGCAGCCAGATCGGCCGCCGCGGCGTGTGAGGCGGCATGATTCGTCAGTTTGAGCTTGTCGAACGCGTCAAGGCTTACGACCCCAACGCCGATGAAGAGGCCCTGAACCGGGCCTATGTCTTCGCCATGAAGGCGCATGGCTCGCAAAAGCGGGCCTCCGGCGATCCCTATTTTTCCCATTCGCTCGAAGTCGCGGGCATTCTCTCGCAAATGCGGCTCGACAGCGATTCGATCATCACCGCACTCCTCCACGACGTCGTCGAAGATACGGTCGCGACCAACGCCGATATCGAAAAGATGTTCGGCAAGGATGTCGCGCGCCTGGTTGACGGGGTCACCAAGCTTTCCAAAATCGAGCTGCAATCGGATCAGACCCAGCAGGCGGAGAATTTCCGCAAGCTGCTGCTCGCCATGTCGGAAGACATCCGCGTGCTGTTGGTCAAGCTCGCCGACCGTCTGCACAATATGCGCACGCTCCAATACATCAAGGATCCGGACAAGCGCCGGCGCATCGCCCGTGAGACGATGGATATTTACGCGCCGCTGGCCGAGCGCATCGGCATGCAGGCGATGAAGGACGAGCTGGAAGACCTGGCTTTTGCCGAACTCAACCCCGATGCGCGTGAATCGGTCATGGCGCGTTTGAGCTTCCTGCGCGAGCGGGGCGGCGACACCATCGGCAAGATCATCGCCGAGTTGAAGAAGGTCTTGGCCGATGCGGGAATCCCGTGCTCCGTCGTCGGCCGCGAGAAGCGG
>JBGOXX010000070.1:0-11563 GCA_041479345.1 Alphaproteobacteria bacterium | reverse complement strand
ATATCCACGCCCACATCGGTCTCTTGGGTCGGCTCTGCACCGCCGCTCGTTGAATCGGGAACGGTGGAAACGGTCGGGAGGGATAATTCATCGGCAACGAAGGGATCGTCGGTGGTGAGCGTCGCCGGGAAAAATCGTTTGCCGGCGAATCCATGGGCGCTCGCGCAAGCGGGTACAATCAATGCCGCGGCTGCCGCCACGGCAGGAATCAGGTTAGGCCTCATCAATGCCCCCTAAGGTTCTATTCGTTTGACGATGTTGATTGCGGCGCAATTCCGGCGCCGCGCGAATTCGGTCAAACGGCGGGCGGGCCGCGGGGCGGTTTGGCGTGGAGCGGTGCGTTGGCGAGAAGAACGGCGGAGTCGCCGCGAATGACCGCCGCGCCTTGAAGCACTGGGCAAGTCAGGCGGATCGCATCCGGAAGCGGGGCGTTGCCCGCGTGAAGACCCTGGCAGATCGGGCAAGGGCCGGATTTGCCGGTGGGAAGGCCGGTATGACCCGCGCTCTGATTAATGTGCGACGCGGGTTTTTGCATGCTGCAATGCGAAGCCGCAAGATCATCCGACAAGGCGGCATAGCGTGCGGCTTGGGCAAGCGCCAGCGGCGCCTGTACCGCCAAGCAGAAGGCGATCAAGGCGCTCGCAAGGGTGCGCAGAAGGCCGTTGGTATACGTCATCGAATTCCCCGCCCCGACCCTATCACAGCCCCAAATGCGGTTGGTAGCCGTTCTAAAGAATGGCCGGGGAGTCGCGGGCGGCAAAAAAATTGGGGGTGGATTCAACGGGTGAACGCAACGCTTCGGGCGAGCTTAGCGCCTGGCGTCATGAAGCCAAGCGTTTTTCTCGGCCGCGTGTTGAGTTTGAGCGCAACAGTATCGAGATCGTCCTGGCTGTAAACGGATAGGTCCGAGCCCTTTGGAAAGTACTGACGCAGCAGGCCATTGGTGTTTTCGTTGCTCCCCCGCTGCCAAGGACTCCGCGGATCGCAGAAGTAGACGTTCACATCAGTAGCAACGGTAAATCGCTTGTGGTGAGCGAGTTCAGTGCCGCGATCCCAGGTCAGGGAAGACATCAGTCCGTCGGGAAGACGCTTCACCTGCCTGACGAGGGCGCTCACAACGCTGTCGCTATCTTTCCCGTCGACATGGATGAGCAACACGAATCTGGATTGGCGCTCGACCAAGGTCGCAATGTGCGTGTTCTTGCCGCCAGAGAGCAGGTCGCCCTCCCAGTGACCCGGTATCGCGCGATCCTCCACTTCGGCGGGACGCTCCCTTATCGATACAGCGTCAACTATTTGCCCGCGCGGCTGCCCTTGGGTGGTCGATGTCTTGCCGCGTCGCATGATCCGCTTGCTACGCAGGCGCGAGATCAACTCCTTCTTCAGGACGCCGCGTGCCTGGATAAACAGGCTTTTATAGATTGTCTCGTGGGACACCCGCATCGTCCTGTCATCGAGATATTCGACCTTGAGCCATCCCGATACCTGTTGAGGTGACCAATGATCGTCCAGTTTCTCTGCCACCACCGTCTGCAGGGATCTGTTGGCCGCCAGGAGACATGGCTTTGGACGCGACGCCTGTCGCCAAGCGCGCTCATCGGCATCGGCGGCACGATACTTCCGTCGTCCATGATTCCGGCTGACTTCGCGGCTGATCGTTGACGGCGATCGCCCAAGATGCTCAGCGATCTTGCGCAGGGACAAGCCGGCAACCAGCCCGCGCGATATCTCCTCCCGATCTTGTAGCGATAACGATAGCCGCGATCGGATTCTGGCGCATGGCGCTATGCCGCCCTTGGACAGCAGCACGCCAAAAACTGATGCGGCGTGCTTGCCGAGCGCGCGACCAATATCGCTAAGCGACTGACCGGCCCTCCATTTCGCCCATAGCTCCTCCTTCTGCTGCGAAGACAAGCCCGGTCGACCCATTTGCGCCATCGCGAACCCTCCAGGGACAACATAAAATCAATCATGTTGCGTTCACCCGTTGAATCCACCGGGGCTTTCTTCGGGTCGGGGCGCCGTTAATATGGCAGCCCCTCCTCAAGGCCTGGATATGCGCGGTTTATTCATCGTCCTTTTCGTCATCCTCATCGCCGGCGCCGCCCCGGCTCGCGCCCAGAATTCTTGCGGCGGCTTGCTCGGCACGATGGTATCGGCGACCGGCACGGTTTCGGATTTCACCTACAAAAAAGAGAATGACGAGAGCCAATTTTTCATCCGCGATTCGAATTTGCCGTGCCACATCGATATCTGGGTGTTCGTCAATGGACGCATTCTTTGCCGCGATGGCAGTCAAGCCGTCATTGTGGGAAAATTCGGCCAGGGCGACATCGGCGCCAGCGCGCCCGTTTTCCTGATCGAGACCGATGTCGATCACGTGCGATGCAAATAAGGGGCGAATCCGGTCCGACGCCGGCCCCCATTCAATTCAGATTTCAGGTTGCCGGCCGAGGCCGCCGCCGCGGCGGCCATGATGCCTGCGAGGGCTAGGACGGGGGTTTTCGAGACCTCATGGCGAAAATAATTCGACCGCGACGGCGCAGGGAAACCTAGCCCTCCGGGGTGACAAATGAATGACGGTTCCTGCCGGTTGCAGTAGCCCCATGGAACTGTCGCGAAACGCCGTAAAGAGCTGGAAAAAACCTTAATATCGAATTTTGTGCTGCACCCTAAACATTCTGTAATTCATTTTTTGCTGGGCCCTGCGCCAAATTCCGCTTACACATATTTGACATTTGAACGAAGGGAATTCCTATGAATTCGCGCCAGAACCCGATGCGAACGGTGATTATCGCGGTGATCCTCGGTGCCCTCGCCATTGGGGGATACGCCATTTTCACGGCAAAATCAGACAAAAACGGCACCCAGCAGAACGCCGCCGATACCAAGGCGCCGGACGCAAGTACTGCGGATACGAAACCTGCAGAAACCAAGACCTCAGATGCACCCGCTCCAAGCGCGCCGGCACCGGACACCAAGACCCCGGATGCTGCCGCTCCGGCTGCCAAGCCTGCGGACACCAAGGCCGCAGACACAAGTAGCGCCGCAACGCCGGCGGCGGCCCCGGTCGACGACCTCACCCGCTTCGACGGCAAGCCTTACAAGGTCTACCCCGACGGGAAAGTGAACTTCGCGACGTATCGGGGCTACAACATGTATTCGAGCATTTGCATTGTCTGCCACGGTCCCGCCGGGCTGGGCAGCTCCTTCGCCCCGGCGCTCGTCGACTCACTCAAGGCTCTGAGTTACGACGATTTTGTTGGCACCGTCATGAACGGCCGCGAAAATATTACCTCGGTGTCCAACAACGTGATGCCGTCATTCGGCACCAATCCCACCGTCGTGAAATATATTGATTCGCTTTATGCCTATCTGAAAGGTCGATCCGATGGCGCCATCGGCAGAGGCGAGCTCAATTTCGCAGGCTCCAAGAACGAGTAGTAAGGCGCGGCGAAAAGTCTAGCTCGCCCGTTTCACAGAACCTTGCTGGTCACGGCCGGACTCGGTGAGCGATTTTTGGATGAGACTGTCGATTTCCGGCCGGCAGGAACCGCAACTCGTCCCCGCCCGCAGCATTCTCCCGATGTCCTCCACCGAACGCGCGCCGTTAGCAACCGCATCGCAAATCTTGCCGCTTCCGATTCCAAAGCACGAGCAAACCGTTTCGCCGTCGCCGCCGATTTTTCCGGACAGAAGCTCGACGCGTTCGGCGGCGTTCAATCGGGGCTTTGCGAACATCTCCGCAAGCCAAGCTTTTGATATCGTCGGCGAGTCTTTGGAAACGAATAGATAAGCATCCAACCGTCCGTCCCGGAACCGGGCGCAGCGATAATCCCCGGCGGCCGAATCCGCGAAGGCGATCCAATCTCGCGCGCGTTCGGGCTTCCCGAGAAATTCCTGTGCCCATGACGTCCAATCCGCCGGCGACGAGAATCCCGCCAACTCATAGCGCCAGAATCCGGCGCCGCGAATTTGCACCCAATAATTGGCATCGGATTTCGCCAAGGCGCGGCGCGATAGCGCAAAGCCCTGCCACGCATAATCGATCGCGGTGAGGCGCGCCGGCGTATGTTTCAACTCCGGCTGACCCGAGGCCGGATCGGTTTCGGGATTGACCGTCGCGTTGACGAGACCGGATGAGGCAAATTGTCCGTTCCAGTGCATCGGAACAAATAGGCTGCCCGGTCTCTGGTTCTCGGTGACGCGGGCGCGGGCGATGACGTCGCCCCAGCGGGTCGCGACACGGGCCAGCTTTCCATCGGCGATTCCCAGCAATCCGGCGTCCCGCGGGTGAATCTCGACCGCAGGCTCAACGGCATGGGCGGAAAGCCGCGCTGATTTGCCGGTGCGGGTCATCGTATGCCAATGGTCTCGGGTCCGCCCGGTATTGAGCGAAAAAGGATATTCCGCACCCAGCGCCTGCACCGGTGCCCGCGGCGAGATCGCCAGGAATTGCGCTTTTCCGCTCGCGGTAAAGAATTTGCCGTTCCCCAACAGCCGCGCCGTGCCTCGGTGTTGGCCCGACAATACCGGCCACTGGATGGGAGCCAACGCTTCATATTCTCCGTCGGTAATCGTCGCCAATCCCGAAAGATCGAAAACGCGCCGGCCATTGTTCTCGAATCCGGAAAGGGCGGCGTGCTCACGGAATACAGCGGCCGGCGATTCGAAAGCGAATTCACTCGCGAATCCCATGCGCCGAGCGACGTTGCAAATGATCCACCAATCGGGCTTGGCTTCGCCCGGCACCGGCAGAAAGGCCCGCTGCCGGCTGATTCGCCGTTCGGAATTGGTCACCGTGCCGTCTTTTTCGCCCCAGGCCGCCGCGGGCAATAGAATATCGGCAAATACCGTCGTATCCGTCGTTTCCATGCAATCCGAAACGACCACCAAATCGCATTTTTCGAGCGCCGCGCGGGCGCGGCCGGCGTCGGGAAGGCTGACCATCGGATTTGTGGCCATGATCCAGACCGCCCGCACTTTCCCGGATTCGATCGCCTGAAAGAGATCGACGGCCTTCAGCCCGGGCTTTTCCGCCAGCCGCGGTGCGTTCCAGAACCGGCGGACCAGGTCACGGTCGGCGGCACTGTCGAATCGGAGATGCGCCGCCAATTGCGTCGCCAACCCGCCGACTTCGCGGCCGCCCATCGCATTGGGCTGGCCGGTCAGCGAGAACGGTCCCATCCCAAGCTTGCCGATCCGCCCGGTCGCCAAATGGCAATTGATGATCGCGTTCACCTTGTCGGTGCCGCTCGATGATTGATTGATGCCCTGGGAGTAGATCGTGACCGTCTTTCGCGTTCCCGAAAACCATTCGTAGAATCGAGCGACGTCGGTTTCCGCAAGACCGCAGGCTCGCGCGACCGCTGCCGCATCGGGCGCCGATTCATGCGCCGCCGCAAGTGCCGCATCGAATCCTTCGGTGTGATTTTCGATGAACGCGCGATCCAGTTTTCGGCGTCGCGACAGATCGGCGAGCAAGCCGTTGAACAAGACGGCGTCGGTCCCGGATTTGAGGGCAAGATGGAGATCGGCGCGCTCGCAGGTCGAGGTGCGGCGCGGATCAATCACGACGATTTTAGCATCCCGGCCCGATTTGGCCCGCAGCCGTTGATAGAGCACCGGATGGCACCAGGCGGTATTCGACCCGGCCAGAACGATGAGATCGGCTTCTTCCAGATCTTCGTAATTGCCGGGGACAATGTCTTCACCGAAGGCGCGCTGGTGCCCGACGACCGAGGAGGCCATGCACAGCCGGGAATTGGTATCGATATTCCCCGAGCCGATGAATCCCTTCATCAGCTTGTTCGCCACATAATAATCTTCGGTCAACAATTGGCCCGAGACATAAAACGCGACGGAATCGGGTCCATGTTCGGCAATGATCGAATTCAGCCGGCTGGCGGTTTCATCAAGCGCGCGTTCCCAACTCATTTCCACACCGTCAACGGCCGGATGGAGCAGCCGGCCTTCGAGATCGAGGGTTTCGGAAAGCGCCGATCCCTTCGAGCAAAGTCGGCCGAAATTTGCGGGATGATCGGGATCGGCGCTGAGCGCGGGCACGCCATGGGGACGTTTGGTGGCGATCAACCCACAGCCCACCCCGCAATAGGGGCAGGCTGTTTTAATGGAAGCGGTTACGGGCATGCGGCGAGCGTCGGCTCGGCCAGCGCCGACTCGGTAAGCGTGAGTTCGATCGCGATCACGCCATCGACGATGCGCACGGGATAAGAAGCGGTGCAGCCTCTGTCGGGCGCAACCGCCTGTCCGTCGCAAAGCTCGATCACCATATTATGCAGCGGACAGGTAACGCGCCCGCCATGGACGATTCCCTGAGACAGCGGCCCGCCCTTGTGGGGGCAGCGGTCATCGAGCGCAAAAATCTTGTCCTCGGCAGTGCGGAATACCGCGACATTTCCCCGCGTCGTGCGCACCACCCGCGCACCCAGAGGCGGGATATCGTCGATTCGTCCAACTTCGAGCCACAAATTCATGCTGCGGAGACCTCCGCCATGGCCATGAGACGGAATTCTTCGCGGTCGGCGCCTTGGACCCGTTCGGCCCACGGATCGTGCTGGGCGTAGCGCTGAGATTCGAGGAATCGGTCATGGAGCGCACGGCGCCCTTCCGGATCTTCGAGCAACCGCTCCTTCACATAGGCAAGGCCCACCCGCTCGATCCACGGCGCCGTCCGTTCGAGATAATGGGCTTCCTCGCGATAGAGCTGAAGGAACGCGCCGCTATGCTCGAGGACTTCCTCCTCCGTGCGGACCTTGCACAATAGATCGGTAGCGCGAATCTTGACGCCGCCATTGCCGCCAACATGGAGCTCCCAGCCCGATTCGACGGCGACGACGCCGAAATCCTTGATCGTCGCTTCGGCACAATTGCGGGGACAGCCCGAAACCGCCATCTTCACTTTGTGCGGCGTCCAGGCGCCCCAGCACATTTTTTCGAGTTTGATGCCGAGGGCGGTCGAATCCTGAACTCCGAACCGGCACCATTCCGACCCGACGCAAGTTTTCACCGTACGCAGCGCCTTGCCATAGGCATGGCCGGAAACGAGCCCGGCCTTGTTGAGATCTGCCCACACCGCCGGCAGATCCTCCTTCTTCACGCCCAACAGATCGATGCGCTGGCCGCCGGTGATCTTGACCGTGGGAATTTCGAATTTCTCCGCGACGTCGGCAATCGCGCGCAATTCCTTGGGATTCGTGATGCCGCCCCACATCCGCGGCACGACAGAATAAGTGCCGTCCTTCTGGATATTGGCGTGGGCGCGCTCATTGATGAAGCGCGACTGCTTGTCATCGCGGTAGACGCCGGGCCAAGCGCAGAGCAGATAGTAATTCAACGCCGGCCGGCAGCTGTGGCATCCGTTCAGGGTCCGCCATTCCATGAAGGCCATGACTTCGGGAATGCTCTTCAGACCGTGATCGAGTATCGACCGGCGGACCTCATCATGGGTGTATTCGGTGCAGGGGCAGAGCGGCTTGACCTTCGGCGCCGTTGAGTAGTCGCCGCCGACGGTGGCCGCCAGAATTTGTTCGACCAGCCCGGTGCAAGAGCCGCAGGAGGACGAAGCCTTGGTATGTGCCCTCACCTCTTCGAGGGTGAACAGCTTGCGATCGCTGATGGCATTGACGATGGTTCCTTTGCAGACGCCGTTGCAGCCGCAGATTTCCGTTTCGTCGGCCATGGCGGCGATAGAGCCGCCGGCGCCGTGACCGGAGTCGCCCAAATGCGGCTTGCCAAAGACAAGATGATCGTGAATGGCCGAAACATCGGTGCCGTCGCGCATCAGCTGGAAATACCACGGCGCATTCATCGTATCGCCGTAAAGCACGGCGCCGGCGATGCGGTTATTTTTCAGGATCAGCTTTTTATAGATGTTGCGGCCCGGATCGTTGAAAACGAGTTGGTCGCTTTCCTCGTCGCCGGAAAAATCGCCGGCGGAGAAGAGATCGATGCCGGTGACTTTGAGCTTGGTCGATACCTGCGAACCCGCGTAGCGGGCATAACCGAGCTCGGCCAAATGATTGGCGCAGACCTTCGCTTGATCGAAGAGCGGTGCCACCAGGCCATAGGTTTGCGAGCGATGTTGGACGCATTCGCCGACCGCATAGATCCGGGCATCGTAAGTTTGCAGCGTATCGCCAACGACGATGCCCCGTTCGCAATGAAGCCCGGCGCTCTTGGCAAGGGCCGTATTGGGCCGGATGCCGACCGCCATGACAACAAGATCGGCGGGAAGAATGGTCCCATCGGCCAGTTGCACCGATTCAACGCGACCATGCCCGAGAATTTCCTTGGTTTCGCCAGGCATTGCAAATTTGATCCCGCGGGATTCCAGCGACTGCCGGAGCATATCGCCGGCCGTTCGATCGAGCTGGCGCTCCATAAGCCAAGGCATGAGATGGATGACCGTCACATCCATGCCGCGCTTCAACAATCCGTTCGCCGCTTCGAGGCCTAAGAGCCCGCCGCCGATGACCACCGCATTTTTCGATCGCTCGGAGGCTTCGATCATCCGTCCGACATCATGCAGATCGCGAAAGCTGACCACCCCCGGGAGATCGCGACCCGGAATGGGCAATAGAATCGGATTGGAGCCGGTCGCGAGAAGCAAGCGATCGTAAGGCTCTTCCGTGCCATCATCGGCGACGACCACCCGGCGGCGGCGATCGACAGTCGTTACGGATTTTCCTTTGTGCAGCCGAATATCGTTTTGCGCGTACCACGATTCGTCGTTGAGCATGATGTCGTCGGCGGATTTTTCACCCGCCAGCACCGGCGACAGCAGAATGCGATTGTAATTGCCGTAAGGTTCGGCCCCGAAAACCGTGATGTCGTAGAGCGCGGGTGCAAGCTTCAACAGCTCCTCCACCGTTCTCATTCCGGCCATTCCGTTGCCGATGACGACGAGTCGCGGTCTGTGGTTCACCTCTTCCTCCATCGCGTTTTCCTCGCGGCGCAAGTCGGCGCGGCGCTTTTTGGCGCCGTTCTGAATAATTTTCTATTGCGACGCAACATTCATGCCAGAAGCTCCGCCCCAATCCGAAAGACGGATTTCTTATTTTTTGACGTCATATCAATGCGCTATCGAGAGGATTTGAGCACTCGATCATCGCCTAAAATTGGCCGATCGGCGGGAAAAATGCCTAAGAAATATGCGTTTCAAAATTGGTGATTAAAAACCGCTCAATTTAAAGATAACTCTCAGATTTATAATAACGAATTCCTCCAGGATTTCTGCGGATTCCGCGTCTCGGCACGACGCTTGCTTATTGCATTGCACAACTCACGACACGACTGGCGGCACAACATCACCACCGGCTGAAACGGTCGGCAAAAATCAGAGACGCGGGGAACAATGAACTTTCGGGATTTCAAGCATGCGGGCCATCTGCCCACGCTGATCGCTGCTTTCCTTTATTTCGATTTCAGCTTCATGGTGTGGGTCACTCTCGGCCCGCTCATGACCTATATGGCCAAGGATCTCGGCATCGATGTCGCCGATCGATTCACGTTGGTGGCGATCCCGATTCTTTCGGGCGCCGTCTTTCGCATCATCTTGGGCGCGCTGGCGGATCATATCGGCGGAAGACGCACCGCCATCATCGCGCAAAGCCTGGTCATCGCCGCGGTCGCCTACGCGTGGCTATTCGGCCTTCATAACGAAATGCAGATCGAGATTTTCGGCGCCGCGCTCGGCATCGCCGGCGCATCCTTCGCCGTCGCTCTGCCGCAGGCAAGCCGATGGTATCCGCCGCGCTATCAGGGCGTTGTCATGGGGATCACCGGGGCGGGCAATATGGGCGTCGTTCTCGACGCCCTGCTCGTTCCCTCGCTCGCGCATCACTATGGCTGGCAGGACGCCTTAGGCACTCTGCTTGTCCCGCTCGTCCTGACCCTGGTGATCTATATTGCCGCTGCCAAGGACGCGCCATCCGCCAGCAAGAAAGTGACGTTGGAGAGTTATGGGGCGGTGCTGAAAAATACCGATTGCTGGTGGTTCATGTTCTTCTATTTCATCACTTTCGGCGGCTTCGTCGGATTGGCAAATGCGCTGCCGCTCTATTTCTCGCTGCAATATGGCGTGTCGGGCGTCACTGCCGGTGTCATGGCGGCGATCGTCGTCGCTTGCGGCTCGATCTTTCGGCCCGTCGGCGGCCATGTCGCCGACCGCATCGGCGGAATAGCGACTCTGACCGCGCTGTTTGCCATCGTTTCGCTGGCCTATTTCGCGGTCGCTCTTCTCCCCAGCGGATCGGCGGCGCCCGACGGCTCGCCAGGATGGAGCGTCGCCGAAATGCCGGCAATTGCCTGGCTCTCGGTTCTATTGTTCTCGGGCGGTGTCCTATCGCTGGGAATGGGCAATGGTGCCGTCTTTCAACTCGTGCCGCAACGCTTCCGGCAGGAGATCGGCGTCGTCACCGGCCTTGTCGGCTGTGCGGGAGGGATCGGTGGATTCTTTCTCGCCAAGACCTTGGGTATTTCCAAAGAAATGACCGGCGGATTTTCGGCCGGCTTCCTGTTCGTCAGTGTGCTCGCCTGCATCGGCTTGGCCGGCCTGATACTGGTCAAGGATCGCTGGCGCGCAACCTGGGGCGCCGCCTCCGGCGCACGAATTTAGCGCCGTCCCAATCGATTTAACCGGACCGCGAGCCGTTCATCGGCCTGCGGCCCGGTTCTAGCCAGTCCTTGCGGCCCAGCTAATAGCTCTTAAACGCCTGCCGCTGACGAGTTGGATTGCGGGGATCGTCGTCACGCCGCGGCTTGTCAGGCTGCGGCTTGTCAGGCTGCGGCTTGTCAGGCTGCGGCTTGTCAGGCTGCGGCTTGTCAGGCTGCGGCTTGTCAGGCTGCGGCTTGTCAGGCTGCGGCTTGTCGTGCTGCGGCTTGTCCTTGTTTGGATTAGGCTTCGGATCCTTGTCCGGATTGCCTCCGGCCTGATTCCGCCGTGAATCGTCCGAATGAGGATTTTTCGGCTGGTGCTGCAGATGTTGCTGCTGCATGGTTTTCTCCTTTTCCGCTTAGCAATGCGCTTGTCTTATAAAAACGCATTGGCACTGTTTTTGTTCCTCGTGCCTCACTGCAATACGTGAAAGACGTAAAGCAGAATGATAACCGGGATCGGAACGCCGATAAGCCACAACAGAATTCCGCGCATGGTCCCTCCTTTGCCGCGACGATGCGGGCTCTAGATCGCCGGCGGCGCGCGTCCGCCGATCAAATGCACAACAAGGGTGATCGCCAGCAGAATTAAGAAGGCGAAAAATAAGATTTGCGCGATTCCGGCCGAGGCCGCTGAAATGCCGGTAAAGCCGAGAAGTCCGGCGATGATGGCGAGAATGAAGAATGCAAGCGCCCATCTGAGCATTTTTTGACCCTCAAAATAGTCGCGGGAAACGCCCGGTAACAATCGGCGCGGTCACCCTATCAACACGCAGGCGACATTTTTGTTCCCTTCCCGTTCGCATATGCCGCACGCCTTATTGGGTCTCGTCGCCTGCCAGGGCTCGCAACATCCATGCAAAATGCTCATGGCGGCCGATTCGCT
>JBGOXX010000069.1:0-11571 GCA_041479345.1 Alphaproteobacteria bacterium | reverse complement strand
GATGTCCGCCTGGGCGCCGCCGTGGAACACGCGGAAACCGACGCCGAGCCGTTCCACTTGCAAACAAATCAGCTTGCCGTTCAGCAGCACGCGAAACAGCGGCTGGCCCGGTTGCCAGGCGCTGCGCAACGAATAGGTGCGATCCCCGATGGCGACGTCGTAGCCGTCGGGCATTGGAGTTACGGTCAATGGATAGCGCTCGGAGCCAAGGACCGCGACCCACTCCCGTGGGACGTCGCGTTCACGCCCCGGCAGGCGACCCGATATGGTCGCCTCGCGCTCGGCCGTGCGTTGATTGAGAAAGGCGGCGGCGGCGGCCAGCAGCAGCGGATCGTCATGGGGTGCATCGGCGGGATGGAACCCTTCCGGATATTCTTCGGCGATGAACGCGGTGGTCAACGCACCTTTGGCAAAGCGCGGATGCGCCAGCAAAGCCGACAGAAAACCGATATTGTGCGAAACCCCTCGGATATAAAACTCATCGAGGGCGGCGCGCATGCGAGCCGATGCCTCTTCGCGGTCGGCGCCATGGGTGACCAGCTTCGCAATCATTGGATCGTAATACATGCTGATCTCGGCGCCTTCATAGACGCCGGTATCGACCCTAACACCCTCGGCGGCGGCCGGCGGCTGGTAGTGGGTCAATCTCCCAATTGACGGCAGGAAATTGCGGAACGGATCTTCCGCATAGACTCGGGCTTCGATCGCCCAGCCATTGAGCTTCACGTCTTTCTGGGCAAAGGGGAGTTTCTCGCCGGCGGCGACACGGAGCATCAACTCGACCAGATCGAGCCCGGTGACGAATTCGGTCACCGGATGTTCGACTTGCAGCCGCGTATTCATTTCGAGGAAATAGAAATCGTGCTTGGCGCCCATCACGAATTCGACGGTGCCCGCCGATTTGTAATTGACGGCTTTGGCCAGTGCTACGGCCTGCTCGCCCATCGCTTTCCGCGTCTTGGCGTCCAGGAATGTGGATGGGGCCTCTTCGATCACCTTTTGATTGCGGCGCTGGATCGAACATTCACGCTCGCCTAGGTAAACAACATTGCCATGGCCATCGCCCAGGACCTGAATTTCGATGTGGCGCGGCTGCTCGATGAATTTTTCCAGGAACACCCGCGCATCGCCGAAGCTGGACCGGGCTTCGTTGGTGGCCGAGCGGAATCCGTCGCGGGCCTCGGCGTCGCTGCGGGCGACGCGCATGCCTTTGCCACCGCCGCCAGCCGAGGCCTTGATCATCACCGGATAGCCGATCGATTTCGCGATCTTCACCGCTTCGTCGGCGTCGGCGATCACGTCCATATGCCCGGGGATCGTATTAACGCCGGCTTTTTTCGCGAGTTTCTTCGATTCGATCTTGTCGCCCATGGCGGCGATCGATTCCGGTCCCGGGCCGATGAAAACCAGCCGCGCTTTTTCCACCGCACGGGCGAAATCGGCTTTTTCAGACAAGAATCCGTAGCCGGGATGAATCGCTTCCGCGCCGGTTTGCACCGCCGCCTCGATGATCCGATCCGCCACCAGATAGCTCTGAGCCGAAGGTGCGGCGCCAATCTTGACCGCTTCGTCGGCTTCGCGCACATGGCGCGCGTCGGCATCGGCGTCGGAATAGACGGCGACCGTTAAAATGCCCATCCGTCTTGCGGTGGCAATGACGCGGCAGGCGATTTCGCCCCGGTTGGCGATGAGGATTTTTTTGAACATGCGCTCTAGCTCGATTCCTATTCCTCATCCTGAGGAGGCTGCGTAGCAGCCGTCTCGAAGGATGAGGGTCTTGTTGATCCGCGTTTGGCAAGCTGCCGAATACGGGCAAAGTTACCGTCAATCAACGCTTCCTTCTTTACGCGCGACCAGCCTTTAATTTGTCGTTCAGCCGCGATGGCGTCGGTAATTGATAAAAATTCCTGAGACCAGACGAGTTTCACGGGCAATCGAGCCGCGGCGTATGCTCCATATCTCCGCGCATTATGGTCGGCGATGCGTGCCTCCAATGATGCGCGCGCCGATCCGATATAATACGAGCCATCGGAACATTTCAGCATGTAGACAAATGCCATTGGAGCGAGATCAAGTTGCGTTGAGAGAATTAATCTGCAGCGTCGGCAATATTTTAGAGCGGTTGGCACCTCCTCATCCTTCGTGACGACCCCTCACGGGGCCCCCTCAGGATGAGGGTAAATTAGAGCGGAATGTTCGCGTGCTTCTTCCAAGGATTTTTGACCTGCTTGTTGCGAAGCATGGCCAGAGAGCGGCAAATCCGCCGGCGGGTCGAATGCGGCATGATCACATCGTCGATAAAGCCGCGATGCCCGGCGATGAACGGATTGGCGAATTTCTGACGGTATTCCTCGGTGCGCTCTTCGATCTTCTTGGGATCGCCGAGATCGCTGCGGAAAATGATCTCGACCGCGCCCTTTGGGCCCATCACCGCGATTTCCGCCGTCGGCCAGGCGAAGTTGACGTCGCCGCGCAAATGCTTCGAGCTCATGACGTCATAGGCTCCGCCATAGGCCTTGCGGGTGATGACGGTGACCTTGGGCACAGTGGCCTCGCAAAACGCATATAGCAGTTTTGCACCGTGCTTGATGATGCCGCCAAATTCCTGGGCGGTGCCGGGCAAGAACCCCGGCACATCGACAAAGGTAACGATCGGGATGTTGAAGCAATCGCAGAAGCGGACGAAACGCGCCGCTTTGATCGAGGACGCGATATCGAGACAGCCAGCCAACACCATCGGCTGATTGGCGACGATGCCGATGGTCGAACCCTCCATCCGCGCAAAGCCGGTCAGGATATTCCCGGCATAGCCCGGCTGCACCTCGAAGAAATCGCCGTCGTCGACGACCTTGAGGATCAACTCCTTCATGTCATAGGGCTTGTTCGGATTGGCCGGGATCAGCGTATCCAGCGATTCCTCTTCGCGGTCGGCGGGGTCCGAAGTCTGGCGCACCGGCGGTTTCTCGCGATTATTCGCCGGCAGGAAATCCATGAACCGGCGAACCTGCAGCAGCGCCTCGACGTCATTCTCGAAGGCGAGATCGGCAACGCTCGATTTCGTGGTGTGGGTGACGGCGCCGCCCAGTTCCTCATGGGTGACTGTTTCATGGGTAACGGTTTTGACGACGTCGGGACCGGTCACGAACATGTAAGACGTATCGCGGACCATGAAGATGAAATCGGTCATCGCTGGAGAATAGACGGCGCCGCCCGCGCACGGACCCATGATCAGCGAGATCTGCGGAATCACACCCGACGCTTCGACATTGCGCTGGAAAACCTCGGCGTAGCCGGCGAGCGATGCCACGCCTTCCTGGATTCGGGCCCCCCCGGAATCATTAAGGCCGATGACCGGCGCGCCGACATGCATCGCCTGATCCATGATCTTGGCGATCTTTTCCGCATGGGGCTCGGACAGCGAGCCGCCGAAGACCGTGAAATCCTGGCTGAACACGAAAATGAGGCGCCCGGAAATCGTGCCGTAGCCGGTGACAACGCCGTCGCCCGGGATTTTCTGGTCATCCATGCCGAAATCGGTGCAGCGGTGCTCGACGAACATGTCCCATTCTTCGAACGACCCGGGATCGAGCAGCAGCTCGATGCGTTCGCGGGCGCTCAGCTTGCCCTTGGCATGCTGCGCTTCGACCCGGCGTACACCGCCGCCAAGCCGGGCACGGTCGCGCTTTTCTTCCAATTGACGCAGGATTTCTTGCATGGGGACCCCCCGGGAAATGCCGTGAAATTCTGGGCACGGGCGTGCCCTATTGCAACAAATTTGCGACGCGAGGACGGGCCGGCGGCTGGAACGGGGCCGGAATTAGGCGCGGCACAGTTCCATGAAACGGGCGGCCGAGGCAAGCTCCCGCGCCAGCTGGTCCCGTCTAGCGGCATGGACCGGATCGAGGCCCCAGCGCCCAGCCTGATAGGCTTCGTCGGTTTGCGATAGGACCAACGCCTCCTGAGGGTCGATACGGCCTTCAGCCAGGGCAAGGGCCAGCACGAATGATCCACAATTTTTGATTGTGGAATAGAGTGCCGCCAGCATCATGTCGTCGAAAGAAGCCGCGGCTTCTTTCAATTTCGCGACCGCCGCCGGATCTTGGGCAACCGGCATGATCCCGGCACCCACCCGCAATTCAGCCCCGAAGTGCTCCCGCACCCATTTCAACACCGGGCCAAAAGCCGCTTCCTGGGCTTTCACAAGGTCTTCCGGCTCATCAGCGCGATAACAGACGAGATCGCTTTCGGCATAGGCGGCGATGTCGGCGATGATGCCGTGGCGATCGGGCTTGACCCGGTCGATGGCGGCAATGGCCAAGCGGGTCAGCGGCATCGATGCGGGTGCCAGTTCGGTTCCCTGGGCCTGAAATTCCCCGGCGATCGCTTCGGCCAGCGGCCTTGTCGGCACAAGCAACTCCGCACCCCCCGGGGTGCGGGCGGGAATGCCGTCGAGGGCGATGCCGAAGAGCTCACCCCGCGCCGCCACCTCGGCCGCGCGGTAACGCCGCTTCGTCTTGATCAAAAGAGCCCTTTCAGCTTCTTTCCCACGTCCTCGATCGGATTGGCCGGTTTCTGCGCCGGCGCGGGCTGAGCCGGTGCCGGTTGTCCGGGCTTGGCAGGCGCGCTGGCCGGTGTCGCCGCAGCCCCCAGATTGGTGCAGGGATTGCCGCCGGAAGACGCGGCGGCACCCGTCGACCCTGATTCTGACGACTTGCCGCCGAGAACACCGCCGAGGACGCCGGAGGCGAGACCGCCGACCGCACCGCCGGTAGCAATCCCCGCGGCCGTCTTGCCGAGCTTGCCGGCCAGGGCGGCGGCATCGGGTGCGACGCTGGGCGAAGCCAGCGTCCCGGTGATATTCACCGGAATCGCGAGAGCGGCGACCGCGGCTGCTTTCGGACTTGGGTCGAGATGCAGATTCAATTGTTCGGTCGCGAGATTGATCGTGCCGCTGCCCTGAACCGTAACCGATTCGGTATCGACGACCAGCGCCTTCGATGTCGCTAAGCCCTTGGCAATATCGAAGCGGCTAACGACGCAGCTTATCTTTCCGGCATCGCCGCCGCCGACGATGGCTTTCGCGATGTCGCCCATGACAATCTTCAACAGCCTGTTGTCGACATGGGCTTCGCCGATATTGAAATCGGTGTGACCGTCGAGTCCGGCCATGATCTGCCGCACCGAACCGCCCTGCCCGCTCCCGACGCCCTGGAAGTTCGCCTTGCCGGTGACTTTCTGATCGGACTTCATTTCTTTCATCAACTCGGCGAGGTCGAGATCCTTGGCATTGGCATTGAACGCGACGGCCGGTTGCGCGCCGGACGCGTCGACGGTGGTATCGCCGTCGATATGGCCGCCGACGACATCCACCTGAAGCGGCTTCACCGTCAGCTTGCCGTTCACCAAGGACAACGTGACGTTGACGTTGTGCAATTCCGGACCCTTGGTGATGACCTGCGCGATACCGAGCTTCACATCGGCATTCGCCGTCTTCAATGCGCCCAAAGGCAGCGGATCGTCGCTGAACAACCGGCCGTCATTGGCCTTCGGTTTCGATTCGGGCGCCGCGGCGCCGGGGGCTGCAGCTGGTGCCGCCCCGCCGCCGCCGGATGCCGCCTGAAGCTCCGTCAGGTCGACGAGCTTCGAGGTCAGATTGGCGCGGATCGTGAGCTTGTCCGCCTCCACTAATGTCACGTCACCGGCTAAATCGCTCTTACCGAGCATCGCCTTCAGATGATCGATCGTGGTGTTGCCGTCCTTGTCGCTCACATGCCCAGCAACGTTATAGGGACCGAGCTTGGGCAGGCCCGGCGCAAATCCGGAAAGATCGGCCAGCGACTTGCCGTCCACCGACAAATTGATGTCCATGCCCTTTGCCGCCGCAGGTTGCGCAACGGTACCGATCGCCTTGATCGTGGCACCTCCGGCTTCGATGTCGACATCGATCGGGAACGGCGCCTTGGGCGACTGAATTTCTGCCAGGGAACCGAACACGCCTTTCACTTTGAAGGGATTCGTATTGTATTTGCCCGACAGATCCACGCTAAGCGGGCCCGTTCCGCCTTCCGATTTGGCGGTGAAGTCGTCGAGCGCCAGCGTCGTCGTCTGCTTGGTCTTGCCGTCGCGATAGGTGAGCGTGCCATCCTTGATCGCAACTTCATTGACCGAGACTTGCGGAATTGCCGCTCCAGGTGCGGCTGTCGGTGGCGCGCCGGCAGGTGCCTTCTGGCCGCCGGGCGGTGCTGCCGCGGTTCCCGCCGCTGAAAATTCCCAATTGCCTTTGCCATTAGCATCGGTCTCGAGGAGGATATCGGGGCCATCGAGAATGAATCGCCGGATTTCGATTTCCTTGTGAAGCAAGGGCAAGAGTGCCACCACCGCCTCGAGCTTCTTCAGCTTCATCATTTCGGGACGGCTGCCCCAGGGCGCATTGGCCAACGAAACATCTTCGACCGTGACCGAGGGCGAGAAGGTGAAGACGTTGAGATAAATTTTTCCCGCGAGCGTCAGTTTGCGTCCGGTCGTTTCTTCGGCCTTCTGCGCGATCACGTCGCGATATTGATTGACATCGATGGACTTGGCGACGACCAGCAAACCACCAACAAGCACGACTACCAGGACGACAAGAATTGCCAGAACTGTCCGAATCCGCATCACGTCCTCCCTAGAACTCCGTCTATCAGGAACGGTAGCTCTTCAAAGCTTTCCGCCAAGGCCGACGCACCCGCCGTCCGAAGCTCGTCTCTTTCGTGGTAGCCCCAGCCGACGCCGATTGCCGCAACCCCGGCACTTTTCGCCATCTCCACGTCGAACACGGTGTCGCCGATCATGACCGTCGCATGCGGCTCGGCGCCGAGGTCCGACATGGCAGAGAGTAGCATGTGCGGGCTCGGTTTACCCGGGCCATCGTCGCTGGTTTTGAGCGTCGAGAAATGCTGCAAAAGCCCGTGACGTTCGAGGGTTATTCTCAATCCTTGCCGTGATTTTCCAGTGGCGATGCCAAGCGTAAACCCCGTGTCTCGCAACCGGTCGAGGATAGATACGGCACCGGGAAACAAGGGCTCGTAGTATCCGCCATTTTTGCGCATTTCCTGGAATGCCTGCTTGTAGCCCAACGCAAGTCGGTCACGGACCGCAAAATCCGATTCCAGAGAAAGCCGCGCCACCGCGTCCTCCAAGGGCAGACCGACGATACGCCGCACCGCTGCCGGTTCCGGCGGCTGCACGCCGGCGCGTTCAAACGATTTCCGCATCGCGGCGATGATCGCATGTTGGCCGTCCACCAGCGTTCCGTCGCAATCGAAGATTGCAAGCCGGATCGTCACGCGCCTAACCGTCCCATCCGGCAAAAGGATCGCCGGCATAATCCGGATCGAAGCCGAAGAATTTCCATGCTTGCTGCATATGGTCCGGCAACGGCGCGGTGACTTTGATCGTCCCGCCATTGGGATGTGGCATTTCAATCTGCCGGGCGTGAAGATGCAATTTCTTCGATAGGGCGTCGCCGGAAAGAAAGGCTTCGGCGCGGCCGTATTTGCCGTCGCCCAAAATCGGCGTGCCGATTTCCGCACAATGAACGCGCAATTGATGGGTGCGTCCCGTGAGCGGCATCAAGGCCAGCCATGAAACCTTGTCGCCTAAATTTTCTATGACAGCGTAAACGGTAATCGCCCGCTTGCCTTCGTCTTCGTCGGATTTAACCCGCTCGCCGTGGCGCCCGGCAATTTTGGCGAGCGACATATCGATGCGGCCCTTTTTAATTTTCGGCACGCCCGCCACCATCGCCCAATAAATCTTGCGTGCTTCCCGCCCGCGAAAACTCTCGGCGAGCTTGGCGGTCGCCTGTCGCGTTCGGCCCAACAAAAGTACGCCAGAGGTATCCTTATCCAGACGGTGGACGAGGCGCGGACGCTCGGTCGCTTCAAAACGCAAGGCATCGAGCATCAGATCGAGATGCCGCGGCGTGTCGGTTCCGCCCTGAACCGCAAGCCCGGGCGGCTTATTGATCGCGAGCACCTGATCGTCTTTGTAAAGGACCATCGCCCGCAACGCCGCCGCATCTTTTTTGCTCGGCATCACCACCCGCGGTTCCGCCGCCGGCTTGTCGCCCATCGGCGGCAGGCGAAGTTTCATCCCGGCCACCACCCGTGCATTGGCTTTTACCCGCCGCCCGTCGAGCCGCACCTGCCCGGTGCGCAAGAGCTTTTCCAACCGGCCATGGGGGATTTGCGGAAAATGCCGGCGGAACCAACGATCGAGGCGCAGGCCTTCGTCGGCGGCGGCGACTTCCACCATGCGTACCTTAGATACGGATTCCGCGGTCATTCCTTGCCGCCCTTATGACTGCCCGCCTTACCGCCACTTTGGCGCTCGCGCAGCTTCGCCCAATGTTCAAGCCGCTTGGTGATCTCGCGCTCGAAGCCGCGATCCTTCGGCCGGTAGAATTGCCGCCGTTCCATCTCGTCGGGAAAATAATTCTGGCCGGAAAAACCTTCTTCCGTGCCGTGGTCATACACATAGCCCTTGCTGTATCCCAACTCTTCCATGAGCCGGGTTGGCGCATTGAGAATGTGCTTGGGCGGCATCAGCGAGCCTTCGTCGCGGGCGGCCCGCATCGCCTCACCCAGCGCCACGTAGGCCGCGTTCGATTTCGGCGCCGTCGCCAGAAAAAGCACGCATTGGGCAATCGCCAATTCGCCTTCCGGCGAGCCGAGGCGTTCATAAGCGTCCCACGCGCTAAGCGCCTGCACCAGCGCATCAGGATCGGCGAGCCCGACATCTTCGGAGGCAAAGCGGACCAAGCGCCGCACCACGTAAAGCGGATCTTCGCCGCCCGCCAGCATCCGCGCCAGCCAATAGAGCGCCGCGTCGGCGTCCGACCCGCGCAGGGATTTGTGCAGGGCGCTGATGAGGTTGTAATGGCTTTCCTGGGCCTTGTCGTAGAGCGGTGCGCGTTTCTGAACGACCGCAAGCAGGCCTTGCGTGTCGAGCGGCTTGGTATTGGCCGGTAGCGCCAAAAGCTCTTCGGCAAGATTGAGCACATAGCGTCCGTCGCCGTCGGCCATGGCGCGCAAGGATGCGCGGGCATCCGGGTCCAGAGGCAATTTGCGCTTTTCGAGAAGCTCGGCCCGTTCCAGCAGTTTCTCCACGGCTTCGTCGCCAAGCCGGTTCAACACCAGGACTTGGCATCGCGACAGCAAGGCGCCATTGATCTCGAATGACGGATTTTCCGTCGTGGCGCCGACCAAGATCACCGTGCCATTTTCGACAAAAGGCAAAAATCCGTCCTGCTGCGCGCGATTGAAGCGGTGGATCTCGTCGATGAACAGCAGCGTGCCGCGCCCGGCTTCCCGGCGCTTGGCGGCCGCTTCAAAAACCTTGCGCAAATCGGCAACGCCCGAGAAAACCGCGGACAGGGATTCGAAATGAAGATCGGTCGCTTTGGCCAGGAGGCGTGCGATCGTCGTCTTGCCGGTACCGGGCGGGCCCCACAGGACCAGCGACGCCAGCCTTTTTTGCGCCAGCATCCGGCCGATCGGACTGTTTGGGCCAATGAGGTGATCTTGGCCTACCACCTCGTCCATGCTTTGGGGGCGAAGCCGGTCGGCAAGCGGCCGCGGCGCCTGGGATTCGAAAAGCGAGGTCATCGCCGCACCGTGTTGGTCAAGGTCCGGCCATGGCGACTGAGGGTGAATTGCCAAGCCGGCCCGTTGGCACTCAGAAGCCGCATCAGGGTTCCAACCGAATCGACCGGCTGATCATTGAGTTTGAGAATGATGTCGCCGGGCGCAAATTCAAGCCGGGCCGCGGTGCTATTGCCGGAGATTTCGGCCAAAATGACGCCGGTCTGCATGTCGTCGATACCAAGCTCATCGGCCAATGCCGGCGACAGATTGGCGATGGTGGCCCCTTGGAGGGGATTCTCGCCGGTCATCATGGTCGCGTCGCGCTTGGGCCGCTCCGGCGGCGCAATCAGCTTAACGGTCACATCTAATTTTTTGCCGTCGCGAAGCGCATCCAATTTCACGTTGTCGCCAACGGCCAACGTCGCGATGCGGAATTTAAGGGCTTCAGGATCGCTGACGTCATGGTTGTTCACCGCGGTGATCACATCGCCGGCTTCCAGACCGGCGGCGATGGCAGGGCTCAGCGGATGAACCGCTTGAACGAGCACGCCTTCGGGGCGCGACAATCCGAGCGCGCCCGCGGTTTTCTGCGTAATCGGAGCGCCGGCAATGCCCAGCCAAGGACGGGCGATCGGTTCGCCGGCAAGGGCCGCCCGCACCACCGTCTTTGCCATGCTCGAGGGAATGGCAAAACCAATTCCCTGCCAGCCGCCGCTTCGTGAATAAAGCGCCGTATTGATGCCGATGAGCTCGCCCTTCATGTCGATAAGGGCGCCGCCGGAATTGCCGGGATTGATCGCGGCATCGGTTTGAATGAAATAGCCGAGATCGCTGGTTCCTATATTTGTGCGTGCCAAGGCTGAAACGATGCCGCTGGTCACGGTTTGCCCCACGCCGAACGGATCGCCGATGGCCAGCACCATGTCCCCGACCTCGAGATCGTCCGAATCGCCGAAGCTCAGATACGGAAGTTTCTCGCCCTTGGTGTCGATTCGCAGGACCGCGAGATCGGTGTGTTCGTCGCTGCTGACGACCTTGGCTTCGAATTCGCGGCGGTCGGACAGCGCCACGGTGATCTGGTCGGCGCCGGCGATAACGTGGTGATTGGTGACGATCAGCCCGCTCGAATCGATAATAACGCCGGATCCCAGAGAATTTTCGACCCGTTCACGCGGCAGGCCAGGAAAAGGCCCGCCTTCGCCAAAAAATTTGCGAAAGAAAGGGTCGTCAAACAGCGGCGAAACCTGCTGGCGGACGACCGTACGGGTATAAATGTTGACCACCGCGGGCGCGGTTTTTTTCACCAGCGGCGCATAGGAAAGCTCGATCTGCTGGCGGCTTTCAGGAACCGCCTTGGCCTCTTCCGCCGCCGCTCCTTGCGAGATCAGCAGTAAAATCGCCAACCCGATCGCCGGCCATCCGGCGCTTTTCGCGGTCGCCAAGTTTCGCCCGGCACCGGTCTTAACGATCATGGAAGAGCGGTTCGCCATCCACCAAAAACAAGAGGCAGCCCATGGGGCTGCCTCGATTAAGAAACCGCTTCGGCATGGGCGCTTACTCGGCCGTCTCCTCGGCCGCGGTTTCCTTCATGGAAGGACCGGAATCGAGACCTTTGGCCGCCGGATCGCGATCGACCAGTTCGATCACCGCCAGGGGGGCCGCATCGCCATAGCGGAACCCTGCGCGCAAGACCCGGGTATAGCCGCCGGGACGCTTGCTGTAGCGCTCGGCCAAGGTCGAAAACAGCTTCTCGGTCAGCTTGCCGTCCTGGAGGGCGGCGAGCGCCTGGCGACGGGCATGCAAGCCGCCGCGCTTTCCGAGCGTGATCAATTTCTCGACGATTGGCCGCAAATCCTTGGCCTTCGGCAAGGTCGTGCTGATCTGCTCGTGCTTGATCAAAGCCGCGGCCAAATTGTCGAACATCGCCTTGCGATGCTCACTGGTG
>JBGOXX010000068.1:0-11586 GCA_041479345.1 Alphaproteobacteria bacterium | reverse complement strand
GGCGAGCCCTGCCGCGGCATTTTTTAGCGTCATGGCGCGAGCCAAGCGCGCACATTCGGATAGGCTGACATCAGGCGCCATGCGAATGCCGCCAATCGACGGACCGGCCGCCGTATTGTCAACGACGACTGCGGCCCGGAGCCCAACACCCGGCACATTCAGATGCAGAACTTTGGCCGGCCCTAAATCGTCGGCCGGGGCGAAGGCATCCATGGCCACACTCGCCTCCCGATTTCCCGGCCAGTCTACGAGGCCGGCGCGTAGGACGTGATGATTCAGATCAACGATCCCGATCGCCTAAGCGCGGCCGGGGCGGCGGCTTATTGCTTCGGGCAATCGACTCCGCCAACGATGTCGCACACCTGCTTCTCGGGGAGGCCCGTGCGGCTCATCAGATCGTTGACACTCTGGCGATAGCTGGCCTCGGTTTCATTCGCCATCCGGTACTCTTTCGACCACTCCTCGCCGCGCTCGTGCATATCGCCCACATGCGCCGTCATGAAAGCCCAGGCCTTGTAATCGGCGCCGAGTTGATACGCATCGCTGGGCGTCCCCTTTGCTCCAGCCTCGGAGAGCTTGTCGGCGACGCATTGCTTGAACGTCTCCACGACCACCTTGTCGATTTTGGTGCAGTACCGCAGGGACACCGAGCCCATATGCACCTCGACCAGCATATCGTGAGTCGTTGGCGCCGCAACCGGCGCCGCTTGATCGGCTGCCGGGGCCGGCGCTGCTTGATCGGGAGTCTGCTCTGCCGCCGGAGCCTGACCAGAATCGGGCGCCGGCGCACTGGCCGCAGCATCGGGCGCCGGAGCGTCCGACGTCTTCGTGTCATCCGCCCGTGCAGCTCTGAAACCCTGTGCGGCGCACAGCGCCACGACCAGAGCCAATGTGAATGTCATCCTTTTCATCGCAACCCCCTTAAATACGGCCGGAAATTTGCCGGCCCCGCCCCACACGACCCGCCGTGGGTTACCCGGCGAAGAACGCCCGAATTATGGAGCAATCTGGTGATCTTTTCTAGAACGTAGCCGACATCGGCGAAGACAGAAATGCGACCGCGCCGGCACTGTGGCTTAAGACGGGAAGCAGCGGGTGACTGCTCCTCCACCTAAAGATGGAGGATTCCCAGTTCATGGGCCGCTGCCGGTTCGGTATGAACCGGTCTTACGCAGCCTCCGTGGGCAGAGACGGACAGACCTGCCGCCTTTAAGATTACGATGCCCTGGTTCCTGATGTTGATCGCGGCGTTATGGTCGCGATCATGAAGGTTTCCGCAATCTGAGCAGGACCAGTTGCGATCAGCAAGGGTCAGATCATCGTTGATCGAACCGCAGGATGAACAAGCCTTGGACGAAGGAAAGAAGCGGTCGATCTTGATCAGACGTCCGCCTTTGTCCTTAAGCTTGTAATCGAGCTTGGATAGAAATCCGGACCAGCCCAGATCCGAGATCGCTCGGGAGAAACTGCGGTTCTTCATCACTCCCTTGACGTTAAGAGTCTCGGCGCAGACCGCTTGGTTTTCGTCGGCTAGACATCGAGACGTTTTATGTTGCCAGTCTTCGCGCGCGAAGCGCACGCGTTCATGGGCCTTCGCCACCTTAAGTTTTGCTTTGGCGATCTTGCCGCCGAAGCAGTCACGGAGTTTCTTATGTCCGGTTTTGGATCTGAGTTTGGCGGCTTCGATTTTGCGGGACAGGGTACGTTGCTTGCGGCGCAGGTTGCATTGGGCCCGGTTGAGAAATCGCTGGTTCGGAATCTTGGTGCCGTCACTTGAAGTGACGGCGGTTGTGATACCGAGATCGATGCCGGTTACGCGAACGAAGCGCTTGATGGGCTTTGGTTCCGGCTTGCCGGTATCGGTCAGGATCGCGGCGTAATATTTGCCGGTCGATGACTTCGAAACGGTGACGGTCTTGATCTCGCCTTCGATTTTCCGATGAACCTTGGCTTTCACCCAGCCGATTTTAGGCAGATAGATCAAGTTGCCGCCGAGCCTGACGCGCTGCGGGTACTGGATCGATTGGCTGGAGTCATGCTTCTTCTTGAAGCGAGGGTAACGGCTGCGCTTCTCGAAGAAGTTGCGAAAGGCATGATCTAGGTTGAGGATTGATTGCTGCAAGGCCTGGCTGTCGGCTTGCTTGAGCCAAGAGTATTCTCCTGCCTTCCAGACCGGCAATAAGACTTTGATCTTGTAGCAGGAGAGGTTCTCCTTGCGTTGTCCCCAGGCTTCCTTCTTCAATGATAACGCCAGATTCCAGACAAAGCGGGCGCAGCCGAACTGCACAGAAAGTGATTCTTTCTGGTTGGAATCCGGATAGATACGGATCTTGGTTGCGCGCTTCATGGGAACAATACTAGAACAGATCGCAAGTGGTTGCAATAGTTTGAAATTATCCGATATTTATAATAAGAAGATATGACCGATTGGCATCTACCCGGAAGGGGATAGAAGCCGACAACAATGAGAAGGGCGCCTTATATCACCGCCATCAATGGCGATGGTTTACGGCGCATGTGCTAAAGGCCGATAAATGCTTGGGATTCCCGCGAATGCGGATCTTGGCGCGGATCAGCAACCAAGGGAGATTGGCGTCTTTGCGGAGGAAGGCCAGCCAAGCATGGCTGTCGGCCATGAGCCGGAAATAAAGCTGACATCGTCGTCCCCCGCCTCGAGTCAAGCCGTCACGGACGGGCACCGGCGATTTCAGGCCGTCCAGTTGGGGCGGGGAATCGCGCGATAGGCCTCGCGCAGGGCTTCGGACCAGCGCTCGCGGATCATGCGGAAGTATTCGTCGTCTTCCGTGATCCGCCGCTTGAGCTCGACCTTCAGCGTGTCGCGCCGGTAGACGCAAAGGTCGATCGGCATGCCGACGGTCAGATTACTGCGCAGGGTCGAATCCATGGAGATTAGGACGAGCTTCACCCCGTCATAGAGAGGCGTGTCGTATTTTGTGGCGCGATCGAGGATGGGCTTGCCGTATTTGTGTTCGCCGATTTGCAGAAACGGCGTGTCCGAAGTCGCTTCGATGTAATTGCCGGCGGCGTAGATCTGGAAGAGGCGCATGTTGCGTCCCTTGAGCTGGCCGGCGAGAAGGAACGAGATGTCGAAGGGAATGTTCTGAGCCTTCAACACCTCGGCGTCCGCACGAAAGACGCGGCGAATCGCCTCGCCCACCAATTGCGCCGCGCGAAACATGCTCGGCACGGTATGGAACGTTTCCGGCCCATTCTCCGTTTCCACGCCCTCGTTCAATAAATTCAAGACGGCTTGGGTCACCGCAAGATTGCCCGACGTCAGCAAACCGATGAATCGTTCGCCGGGCGTTTCGACGATGTGCATCTTCGAGAAAACAGAGATGTTGTCGACACCCGCATTGGTGCGGGTGTCCGAGATCAGCACCAAGCCGTCTTTCAAAAAAAGCCCAATGCAATAGGTCATTCGTTCTTATCCCCTTTCACCGGCCCCATTCGGCCGGTCCCCCAATTACCGAACTTCTTTTCGCTTATTGTTGATCGGCGCCCTGATTGGCGCCGGTCCGTGTCACTTGCACTTTGACGGCAAGCTTTTCTTCCGCTTCGCCGCGCCAAATACCCCGAACCGGCGCTGCCGACCAATAATCGAGCCCGATGGCGGTACGGATGTGGGCTTCGGTCGAGCGGGTACGGTTCGACGGATCGAAACTGACCCAGCCATGATCCGGCACCAGCGCCTCGGCCCAAGCGTGGCTGGCCTCATATTCGCCGACTTCCTTGCCGGTCCACAGATAGCCGCCGACATAACGCGCCGGAATTCCCAAGCCCCGCGCCGCCGCGATAAAGACGTGAGCGTGGTCTTGGCAGACGCCGCTTCCCAAGGTCAGAGCTTCGCCGGCGGTGGTCTTGGCGTCCGTGATGCCGGGCCGCCAGATAATTTTGTCGCTGATGGCGAGCATGAGCGAGGTCAGCCGGTCGACCATGGTGGCACCCTTGGCGCTGTCGGCGGCGAGATCCCGGATTTCCGGGCTTGGCGTGGTCAGCGGCGTTTCGCGCAGGAAGAAGAGCGGCGGCAGGGTTTCTGCCGCACCCCGGATAATTCCGTCGGTTTCGCGGGTCTCGACTTCGCCTTCGACGAAGACGGCGGCGTTGCTGTGCAGGCGATTGACCGAATGGCAATGCGCGAGATTGCCGAACCCATCCGTGAACGCCGGCAAATCACGCCGCGATTCGCCCCTGATCCGCCAGCGCAGGACGGAAAGGCCTTCATGCGGCTGGGGCGTCAGGCGCAGTATCTGAATCGCGTAAGCGATCGGACGCGAATAGTGATAGGCCGTCTGATGGCGGACATGGAGTCGCATGGTTAGGGCGCCACGATCAGATCAATCGACGATCATGTCAAATACAGGGCAGCGATTTCGGTGCCCAGCGCGTTCGACCGGTTGATGAAATCGGTCAAAAATTCATGCAGGCCGGTCTGGAAGACGTCCTGAACCCGGCTGAAGCGCAGCTTGGCGTGCATTTCCCCGGCAATCCGGTGGCACTCGCCGCGCTTGCCGCCATAGGCCGCCGCCAGAAGCGCCAATTGCTCGTTGATCTGGTCGTAACAGGCAATGAGCGAGCGCGGCATTTCGGGTCGCAAAATCAACAGCTCCGCAATATACCAGGGCTGCAGCCGCCGGTGGTACACCCAGTGATAGCTCCGCAGGGCGGAAACCGACCGCAGGATGGTCTGCCACTGATAATAGTCGAGGGCACCGCCGACCCCTTCGTCCTGGGGTAGAAGAACGTGATACTTGACGTCGAGAATGCGCGCGGTGCAGTCGGCGCGTTCCACGAAAGTGCCGAGCCGCGTGAAATAAAAAGCGTCGTTGCGCAGCATCGTGCTTCCATAGGCGCCGTTAAAAAGCTGCGAGCGTTCGCGCATCCATTCGAGGAACGGCATCAGCCGGTCGTTCTGGACCGCGTCGGCGGCGGCTTCGCGCGCACCAAGCCACATGCCGTTGAGCGCGTCCCACATATCGGCGGTGAGCGCGGTGCGCACGGCCCGGGCATTCTGCCGGGCGATATCGAGACACGTAAAAATGCTGGACGGATTGTCGCGGTCGCGCACGAGATAATCGATGACGTCGGCGGCCTTGGCTTCGGGGTATTTGGTGAAGAAACCGTTCTCGCAGCCGGTTGCCACCAATGTGGAAAGCCATTCATTGCCGGCGCTGCCGAGCGAGCGCACGAGGCTGGCCATGCGATGGCCGACTTCGACGATGCGCGCGACGTTCTCGGCACGCTCGACATAGCGCGCAAGCCAGAAAAGATTATCGGCCGTGCGGCTCAGCATGACGACATACTCGTTCTTTCAGAAGCCCCTACTCTTCCAGCACCCAGGTATCCTTGGTCCCGCCGCCCTGGCTCGAATTGACGACCAGCGAGCCCTCGCGCAGCGCAACCCGGGTGAGACCGCCCGGGACGATCCGGACTTCGCGGCCGTTCAGCACGAACGGCCGCAGATCGACATGGCGCGGGGCGATGCCTTTTTCGACGAAGGTCGCGCAAGTCGAAAGCGCCAAGGTCGGCTGCGCGATGTAATCGCCGGGATGCGCCTTCAGCTTTGCGGCAAAGACGTCGCGCTGGTCCTTGGTCGAATGCGGACCGATCAGCATCCCATAGCCGCCCGATCCCCGCGTCTCTTTCACCACGAGTTCGTGAAGATGATCGAGAACGAAAGCGAGATCGTCGGCTTGCGAGCACCGGTAGGTCGGGACGTTTTTCAGGACCGGCTCCTCGCCGAGATAGAATCGAATCATCTCCGGCACGAAGGGATAGATCGCCTTGTCGTCGGCAACCCCGGTGCCGGGCGCATTGGCCAAGGCCACGTTGCCGGCGCGATAGGCGTTAATCAATCCGGGCACACCGAGAAGCGAATCGGGCCGGAAGGTCAGCGGATCGATGAAGGCATCGTCGATTCGCCGGTAGATCACGTCGACTCGCTTCAGTCCCTCGGTCGTCCGCATATAGACAACATTGTCGTCGACCACGAGGTCGGGTCCTTCGACAAGTTCCACGCCCATTTCATCGGCGAGAAAGGAATGTTCGTAATAGGCGCTGTTGAAGGAGCCCGGCGTGAGCAAGACGATCACCGGCTCGCCTTCGCAAGAACTCGGCGCCACGGCGTGCAGCGTCTCAAGCAACTCTTCGGGGTAATGGGCAACCGGAGCGACGCGATGGCGCGCATAGAGATCCGGGAACAGCCGCATCATCGCCTCGCGATTTTCCAGCATGTAGGAAACGCCCGAGGGCGTTCGGCAATTGTCTTCGAGAACGTAAAATTCGCTGGAACCGACGCGCACCAGATCGATCCCGGCGATGTGCACATAGACGCCTTGGGGCGGATCGAAGCCCTGCATTTCGGCGAGGAAGGCCTCGTTGTGGAGAACCAACGCTTCCGGCAACAATCCCGCCCGCAAAATCTCGCGGCCGTGATAGACGTCGCCGATGAATGCGTTGAGAGCCTTGACGCGCTGAGTCAATCCGCGCGCGAGCATGCCCCATTCGGCGGCCGGAATAATCCGCGGGATGATATCGAAAGGGATGAGGCGTTCGGGATCGCCGCCCTCGGTGTAGACCGAAAAGGTTATCCCGATCTTACGGAATAGAATCTCGGCTTCCCGCCGTTTGAGGGCAAGCGATTCGCTCGGCGTTTCAGCAAGCCAGTTTGCGATCTGCTGGCAATGAGAATGGCTGCCACTCTCCGATTCGTCGAAGGCATTCATCAGGTTGATACCGCCAATGTCATAAGCGCTCAGGGCCAAGATCTCCCGGCTTTTTCGCACGTTCGAACGGTGCGCGTAGAGGGAGGGTTGCAAAGCCCCTGCCAAGCCCAGTTATTTGTGGCTAAGACCCTGCATCTAATTGGTTTTTGCCGAATAACAGTGCAGGAAAGCAGCCGACCGACCAGCCTAAATATCGGGCACAGAATCCTTTTGCCGAAAAAAGCGGCAATAACCTAGGCCGCTTGGCTGGCGGACAACCCCGGCGCCATTTCGACCCGGTTCCGGCCGTCGCGTTTGGCGGCAGGACACGCCTTGTCGACCACCGACGCAAAAATTCGAGGGCCGCAGATTTTGGACGAACAAGAATTTTGAACAATTAGAAATGTCACGGCTTTGTGACAGGACTGTCACATTGCGGCGCTAAAGGTAACGAGGCGAAGCGGGCGAAGAATCCCGCCTTCATTCATTCCATTACAGAGAGGGTCGTTATGTTCAAAGGATTTAGTCTGGTCGCGTTTCTTTGCGCGGCGATATTGAGTATCGCCAGCGCAAGTGCCGCGACCATCTCCGGTGCCGGGGCGACTTTCCCCTATCCGATCTATGCGAAATGGGCCGACGCCTATAAGGAAAAGACCGGCGTTGCCTTGAACTACCAGTCGATCGGCTCCGGTGGCGGGATCAAACAGATCAAGGACAAGACCGTGGACTTCGGCGCTTCTGACATGCCGCTGAAGCCGGACGACCTCGACAAAGCCGGTCTCGTCCAATTTCCCATGGTCATGGGTGGTGTCGTGCCCGTGATCAACGTCAAGGGAATCAATGCCGGCGACATGAAACTGACGCCGCAGATCTTGGCCGACATCTATCTCGGCAAAATCACCAAATGGAATGACGCGGCGATTACCAAGCTCAACCCGAACCTGACACTCCCCGACGCGACCATCAATGTCGTGCACCGTTCCGACGGCTCGGGCACGAGCTTCATCTTCACGCACTATTTGTCGCAAGTCAGCCCCGAGTGGCAGTCCAAAGTCGGCGAGAATACTTCCGTCGAATGGCCGGTCGGCGTCGGCGGCAAGGGCAACGAGGGTGTCGCCGCCTACACCAAACAGCTCGACGGTTCGATCGGTTATGTCGAATACGCCTATGCGCTGCAGAACAAGCTGGCCAATACCTTGCTTCAGAACAGCGCCGGCACGTTCGTGGCACCGAGTTCCGAATCGTTCCAAGCGGCGGCGGCGAACGCGGATTGGGAGCATGCGCCGGGACTTTATCTTCTGTTGACCAATCAACCCGGCGAGAAGAGCTGGCCGATCACCGGCGCCACTTACATTCTTATGTATAAGAGCCAGGACAAACCGGACATCGGTGCAGAAGTTCTGAAATTCTTCAATTGGAGCTATCTCAACGGCGGCGACATGGCAGCCGAACTCAATTACGTGCCGATGCCCAAGGCCGTCATCGAACTCGTCCGCGGCCTCTGGAGCAAAGAAATCAAGGGATCGGACGGCAAGCCGATCTTCGACGCCACCGTCGCCGACGGAGAAAAGTGAGCGGTTCGTATTCAACAAATGGCCATGAGTGGATGGGCTCGGTCGCCGTGCCCATCCACATTTTTTTAAGAGCTGGATGACCGCGCTCGATACCACGAACAACGCCTTGTTGCAGGGCTTCCGCACCCAACAGATTGCCGACCGCGCGTTCCGCGGTTTGACATTCCTTTGCGCGATTATCGTGCTGCTGACATTGGGCGCCATTCTCGTGGCGCTCGCTTGGGGCAGCCTTCCCGCGTTCCGCGCTTTCCACTTCGATTTTTTCACCCGCAGCGTTTGGAATCCGGTCACCGTTCAATTCGGCGCCGTGGCCGCGATCTACGGCACGCTCACGACCTCCGCGATTGCGATTCTGATCGGGGTTCCGGTCAGCTTCGGCATCGCGCTGTTTCTGTCCGAGCTTGCGCCGCTCTGGCTGCGCCGTCCGATCGGCACAGCGATCGAGCTTTTGGCGGCGGTGCCGAGCATCATTTACGGCATGTGGGGATTATTCGTATTCGCGCCGTTCTTCTCCCAGCACTATCAGCCGTGGATGTCGGCCTATCTCGGCCCGATCCCCGTTATCGGACAACTGTTCCAGGGGCCGCCGCTTGGTATCGGCATATTTACTGCCGGCGTCATCCTCGCAATCATGATCGTCCCCTTCATCTCCTCCGTGATCCGGGACGTGTTTCAAACCGTGCCCGCGGTGATGCGGGAATCGGCTTACAGCATCGGATGTTCGACCTGGGAGGTGGTTTGGAACATCCTGCTGCCGTACACGCGCACAAGCATCATCGGTGCGATCATGCTGGGACTTGGGCGGGCGCTGGGCGAGACAATGGCCGTCACCTTCGTCATCGGCAATGCCCATAAAATCAGCGCCTCTCTGTTCATGCCGGGCGCCACGATTTCATCGACGATCGCCAATGAATTCACCGAAGCCGTTGGCGACGTGTACTACTCGTCGCTGATCGCACTCGGCCTCACCCTCTTCGTCGTAACGATGGCGGTGCTCACCCTCGCCAAATTGATGCTCCTCCGTCTCGAACTGCGTCTTCGAGGCTGATATCCATGGGCATCACCCGATATCGCTGGCGCCGTATCCTCAACGGCTTTTTCCTGTCGACCTCCGTCATCGCGACATTCATGGGGATCGCCGTTCTGTTTTCAATTCTCAGCACGGTGATAACCTATGGACTCCCGGCCCTAACGCCCGCCTTGTTCACCAAGATGACGCCGCCGCCGGGAAGTTCCGGCGGTCTTTTGAACGCCATCGTCGGCAGCCTGATCATCACCGGAATCGGCATCGCCGTCGGTGCACCGATCGGGGTATTGGCCGGCACGTTCCTAGCGGAGTTCGGCCGGGGCAAGTGGCTGACCGATGCAACGCGATTCATCAGCGACGTCCTCTTGAGCGCGCCGTCCATTCTCATCGGGCTTTTTGTCTTCCAGGTCGCGGTCAAGCCGGTCCAGCATTTCTCGGCATGGGCCGGAGCCTTGACGCTGGCGATCATCGCCATACCGGTCATTCTGCGGACGACCGACGACATGCTGCGCCTGGTGCCCAACGATTTGCGAGAGGCCGGAGCAGCACTCGGCGCGCCGCAATGGAAGATTGTCGTAAATATCTCCTATCGGAGCGTCCGGGCCGGAATTGTCACCGGCATTCTTCTGGCATTCGCGCGCATCAGCGGCGAGACGGCGCCTCTCTTGTTCACCGCCCTGAACAATCAGTTCTGGAGTTCGGATGTGAACGCACCGATGGCGAATCTGCCGGTGGTCATATTCCAATTCGCCATGAGCCCTTACGACGATTGGCAACGTCTTGCCTGGGCGGGCGCGTTGTTGACGACGGCGGCCATTCTCGGGCTCAGCGTGCTGGCCCGCATCCTTTTGTTCAGCCCCAAGGAAAGGCCCCAATGACCCCAGATATGATCGACGATATCGGGCTGCGAGGCGGAGCGCCCAGCTTGATCCGAAGCCCCGACGCCGACATCGGGGGTATCGCCGACATCGGGGGTATCGCTGCGCCGTTGCCCGAAATGCCTGCCGCCCGGGGGATGGAACAACCGCCCGTCCCCAAGCTGTCGATCAAGAACCTCAGCTTCCACTACGGCAAGCACATCGCGCTCAAATCCGTGAATATGACGATTCACGACCGGCGCGTTACCGCCATCATCGGTGCGTCGGGTTGCGGAAAGTCGACCTTATTGCGCACCATGAACCGGATCTACGAGCTCTATCCCGACCAGCGGGCGGAGGGCGAGATTCTGATGGACGGCCAAAATATTCTCGCGCCCTCCGTCAATCTCAGTCAGCTGCGATCCCGGATCGGCATGGTGTTTCAAAGGCCGACACCCTTCCCGATGTCGATCTACGACAACATTGCGTTCGGGGTCCAACTCTACCGGCGCGTTCCGAAGGCGGAGCTCAACCATCTGGTGGAAGCCGCGCTGACCAAAGCCGCGTTGTGGAATGAAGTGAAGGACAAATTGAAGGTCGTCGGGTCGGGCCTTTCCGGGGGCCAGCAGCAGCGCCTGTGCATCGCCCGGACGATCGCCCTCAATCCCGATGTTCTGCTTCTCGATGAACCGGCTTCGGCGCTCGATCCGGTGTCGACCGAAAAGATCGAGCAATTGATCGACGAGCTTCGCGCCGACTACACCATCATCATCGTGACCCACAATCTCCAGCAGGCCGCCCGGGTCTCCGATTTCACGGCGCTCATGCATCTGGGCGAGCTTGTCGAATTCGGTGAAACGCAGACCATCTTCACGCGGCCGACCGATCGACGCACCGAGGATTATGTCACCGGAAAATACGGCTGATCCGCCGGCAGCAAGGGCGAAATCCGATCGGCGCGGATCGGAATGACCGTTCTTAGCCGCCGATCGAAACGCCGATCAGCCGCCCCAGGCCGAAGGTAATCCCCGCCGCCGCGAATCCGACGCCAAGCTGGCGCAACACGCCGTATGGCGATAGCATCGCGGTCGCGATGGAAAACTCTGAAATTTTGGGTCGACATTATCTTTCGCTTATCCGCGGGTCGTTTACTCGCGGGGCGCTCGCCGCCTTGGCCATGCTGTTTGTTGCGGGCGTCGCCCTGGCCGCCGATCCGCAATTCCCGCCGCTTACCGGCCGGATCGTCGACGACGCCGGGATTTTGTTGCCGCAAACGCAGGAACGGCTGACCGACATGCTGGCCGAACACGAGCGCCAGACCGGTCAACAAGTCGTCGTTGTCACGCTCAAATCGCTGCAAGGTTACGATATCGATGACTACGGCTACCGGCTTGGCCGGTTCT
>JBGOXX010000067.1:0-11656 GCA_041479345.1 Alphaproteobacteria bacterium | reverse complement strand
GTGTGAAGGTCAATCGTGAGGGTTACCCGCCGTCACCATGTAATTGACGTCGAGATCCCTGGAAGTCATCCACCGGTCGCCGAGGGGGTTGTAGGCAACGCCGGTAAGATCGAGGACCTCCAATCCATTTTGCCGGCATTCCTGGGCTAGTTCCGAGGGACGGAGGAATTTGTGCCAATCATGGGTGCCGCGGGGCAGCCAGCCCAACACGTATTCGGCGGCGACGATGGCCAGCGCATAGGACTTCACGGTGCGGTTCAAAGTTGCGGCGACGAACATTCCGCCGGGTGCCACCAATGTGCTTGCGGCCTTGAGGAAAGTGCCGAGATCGGCGACATGCTCTACGACCTCAAGCGCCAGCACGATGTCGAAACGCGCGCTTTCGCTCGCCAAATCTTCGGCCAACCCGCAGCGATAAGCGATGTCGATGCCCGATTCCGCGGCATGACGCGTCGCTGCCTCGATATTAGCCAGTCCCGGATCAATCCCGGTTACCGCGGCACCCAGCTGCGCCAGAGGTTCGGCGATCAAGCCGCCGCCACAGCCGATGTCGAGGGCCGTCAATTTCGCGAGGGGCTTGGGGACCGCCGGATCTCGGCCGAACCGCCGGCAGGCCTGTTCTTTGATATAGGCGGTCCGCACCGGGTTGAGGCGATGAAGCGGCCGGAACTTGCCTCCCGGGGTCCACCAATCCGCGGCTAGCGCCTCGAAGCGGGTGATTTCGTCCCGGTCGGCGGTGGTGGGGGTCATCGACAATGCCGGCATTGGCGGGGCGGCGGGCTTGCCACACCTCGGGCAAATTATGTATTACCCGCGCAGCCCGCGGCAACTTAAACCCCTGCCGTTTCGCGGTTTTCCGGGAACAATTCCCTCGAGAGTACGGTTATGGCCCGCATCGTCCAGAAGTTCGGCGGCACCTCGGTGGGAAGCGTCGAGCGCATCAAGAACGCCGCCCTTCGCGTCAAGCGCGAGGTGGATGCTGGAAACGAAGTCGCCGTGGTGGTCTCCGCCATGTCCGGCGTCACCGATCAGCTTGTGCGCTACGTTACCGAAATCGAGCGCCTTTATGACCCAAAGGAATATGACACTGTGGTGTCGTCGGGCGAGCAGGTGACCACCGGCTTGATGGCGCTCGCCCTGCAACATTTGGGAATTAAGGCGCGCTCTTGGCTCGGGTGGCAAATCCCCATCCGAACCAGCGACGCCCACGGCAAGGCCCGCATAGAAGGCATCGATATTGCATCGCTTGAGGACGATCTGAAGAGCGGGCGGGTGGCGGTGATGGCGGGCTTTCAAGGATTAGGCGCCGACAACCGGATCACGACTCTGGGACGCGGCGGCTCGGATACCAGCGCAGTCGCTCTCGCCGCCGCCTTGCACGCCGATCGTTGTGACATTTTCACCGATGTGGACGGCATTTACACGGCCGACCCCCGCATCGTTGCGAAGGCGCGAAAGCTCGATAAGATCACCTATGAAGAAATGCTCGAAATGGCGTCGCAGGGTTCGAAAGTGCTGCAGACGCGTTCGGTCGAGCTGGCAATGAAGTATCACGTGCGGCTTCAGGTCCTCTCCACTTTCGAGGACAGCCCCGGCACTCTGGTCGTCGACGAGGATGAGATCGTGGAACAGGAACTGATCAGCGGTATCGCTTACAGCCGTGACGAAGCGAAAATTACACTATTGCACGTCCCTGATCGGCCGGGCGTTGCCGCGAGCATTTTCGGGCCGCTGGCGGATGCCAACATCAATGTCGACATGATCGTGCAAAACGTGTCGGAAGATGGCAAGCACACGGACCTGACCTTCACCGTGACCCGCGCCGATTTAGACGCGGCGGTGAACGTGCTGAAAAAGAAAGGCGGCGACCTCGGTTACAAGGCGATCGTGCCGGACGCCAATGTCGTGAAAATTTCGGTCATTGGCGTCGGCATGCGAAGCCACGCCGGCATCGCCCAGCGAATGTTCAAAACCCTCGCGGATAAAGGCATCAACATTCAGGTGATATCCACCTCGGAGATTAAAGTGAGCGTGCTGATCGCCGCCGAATATGCGGAACTTGCCTTGCGCGCCCTTCATACCGCTTACGGGCTCGACGCAGCCTGATCATGGAGCGGTCGCGAGCGCGGGCCATCCTCGAATCCCTCTGGCGACGCGGCCGCGAATTCCTCGGCAGCGAGCTTTCCATCATGGGCGGCGCCATGACTTGGGTGTCGGAACGGCACCTGGTCGCCGCGATTTCCAATGGCGGCGGCTTTGGCGTCATCGCATCGGGCTCGATGTCGCCGGCTCTGCTCGAAGACGAGATCATCGGCACCTATGCGCTCACCAAGCGCCCCTTCGGCGTCAATCTCATCACCCTTCATCCGCAGTTGTTGGATCTCATCGATACCTGCATTTCGCTGAAGGTCGGCCATATCGTGCTCGCGGGCGCGGTCCCGAAGCGTAGTGCCATCGATCGCGTGAAAGATTCGTCCTCCAAACTGTTGTGCTTCTCGCCAAACCTCGGGATCGCGCGCAAGCTGGTTAAAATGGGGGCGGATGCGATCATCATCGAAGGCACGGAGGCGGGCGGCCATATCGGCCCGGTCTCGACCAGCGTGCTCGCCCAGGAAATCCTTCCGGAGTTGCGCGAGGTGCCGGTCTTTGTGGCCGGCGGCATTGCGCGTGGCGAGGCGATTCTTTCCTATCTCGAAATGGGCGCCTCGGGCTGTCAGCTCGGAACCCGCTTCGTGTGTGCGCGCGAATCGATTGCTCATCCGAACTTCAAAGAGGCTTTTATTCGCGCCGATGCACGCAATGCCGTGCCGTCCCTTCAAATCGATACGCGATTCCAGGTCATCCCGGTTCGCGCGCTGGTCAATCAAGGCACCCGGCGCTTCGTTGAATTCCAGCGCGAGGTGGTGGCGCGTTTCGAACGCGGCGAGATCGACCAAAAGGAAGCGCAGCTCGAAATCGAACATTTCTGGGCGGGCGCCTTGCGCCGCGCCGTGATGGACGGCGATGTCGAATACGGATCGCTGATGGCCGGACAAAGCGTCGGCATGGTCACGAGCGAACAGACGACAAAAGAGATCCTCGACGAACTGGTTGATCAGGCGCTATTGGCGCTCGAATCCAGGGAACGGGGCCGGGTCACAGTGTGATGGATCGCGGTCAGCAGCGTGGCGGGAGCTGGAGTGGCGCCCGCCGCGTATTGAAAAGCGTGCGCGATGTCATGGCGGCGTCGCGCAGCGCCCAGGCACGCCTCAATCAAGTGGTCAAGGTCATCGCCGCCGGCATGGTGGCCGAAGTGTGCTCGGTCTACGTGCAGCGCGCCGGCGATGTTCTCGAACTTTTCGCGACGGAAGGTTTGAAGCGCGAAGCCGTCCACGTCACGAGGCTGCGCGTGGGCGAAGGCTTGGTCGGCGACATCGCCGCCCATGCACGGCCGCTGGCGATCGCCGATGCGCAGTCGCACCCCGCCTTCGCCTATCGGCCGGAGACCGGCGAAGAAATTTATCACTCCCTGATGGGCGTGCCGATTTTGCGCGGCGGGCGGGTGATCGGCGTTCTCGTGGTCCAGAACCGCCGGCCGCGCCATTACAGCGAGGAGGAAGTCGAAACCATGGAAACCATCGCCATGGTTCTTGCCGAATTGGTGGCCAGCGGCGAGGTGGTCAATCCGGCCGAGCTGCACCCGACGGACGGCATCGCTGTCCTGCCGGTGCGGCTCGAAGGCTTGCGGCTCAATGGCGGTATTGCGATGGGCCGGGCGGTCTTGCACAAGCCGCGTATTGCCATCACGCGGCTGATCGCCGAAGACACCGCGGCCGAAGTCAAACGCCTCACCCAGGCGCTTTCCAGCCTTCACACCGCGCTGGACGACCTCTTGGCGGCGCCCGATCTTGCGGATTCAGGCGAGCATCGCGATGTGCTCGAAACCTACCGCATGTTCGCGCAAGACAGCGGCTGGCTCGGACGGATCCGGGAGACGATCGGCGCCGGATTGACGGCGGAAGCCGCCGTCCAAAAAGTCCAAGAAGACACCCGGGCCCGCATGGCCCATGTCTCCGATCCCTATTTGCGGGAACGCCTGCTCGATTTCGAAGATCTGACCAATCGTCTGCTCCAGCATTTGGCCGGAAATGGCGGAACGGCTGCGGCGGCGGATTTGCCGGACGACGCTGTCTTGATCGCGCGCTCCCTGGGTCCGGCCGAGCTTCTCGATTACGACCGTTCGAAATTGCGCGCAGTGGTGATGGAGGAAGGCTCCGCCACCGCCCATGTCTCGATCATCGGTAGGGCCTTGGGCGTGCCGGTGCTCGGCCGTGTCAAAGGCGTGCTCGACAAGCTGGACCCACTCGATCCCGTGATCGTCGATGCCGACCATTCGCAAATGTTCATCCGGCCCAGCGAGGACGTGCAACAGGCCTTTCAGGATACGATGCGGGCGCGGGCGGCGCGCGCCGCCGAATACATATCGATGCGTGAGCTGCCGGCCGTGACCCAGGACGGCATCGCCGTCTCGCTGAATATCAATGCCGGGCTCCTAGCGGATCTCAGTCATCTCAAAGAGACCGGCGCCGAAGGGGTCGGGCTGTATCGCACGGAAATTCCCTTCATGGTCCGCTCGACTTTCCCCAATGTCGCCGACCAAGTGCGCTTCTATAAAAAGGTCTTCAAAGCCGTCGGCAATCGTCCCGTCGTTTTCCGAACCCTCGACATCGGCGGCGACAAGACGCTGTCCTATATGAGCCATCCGGATGAAGAGAATCCGGCAATGGGCTGGCGTTCGATCCGCATCGGCCTCGATCATCCGGTGCTCCTGCGTGAACAGCTTCGTTCGCTGCTGCGCGCTTCGGCCAAACGCCGGCTCGACGTGATGTTCCCGATGATTTCCGATGTCGCCGAATTCGAGGCGGCGCGCGCCATCCTCGAACTCGAGATAAAGCGGGCGGCGCAGCGCGGCGACCCGCCGCCCAAGCAAATCCGCGTCGGCGCGATGCTGGAGGTTCCGGCGCTCGCCTGGCAGCTGGAAGCGCTGTTGCCCAGGGTCGATTTTCTGTCGATCGGCAGCAACGACTTGTTGCAATTCCTGTTTGCCAGCGATCGCGGCAACCCGGCGCTGTCCGAGCGCTACGATATGCTCTCACCCGCCGTTTTGCGGTTCCTGCGGGCAGTGGTCGAGCTTTGCAATGCCGCCAACGTTCCTTTGAGCATCTGCGGGGAAATGGCCGGCCGCCCGCTTGAGGCGATGGCCCTGGTCGGTATCGGGCTGCGCAGCCTCTCGATGGCGCCGGCCTCGATTGGACCGGTCAAATCCCTGGTCCGTAGCCTCGACATTGGCGTCTTGGAGCCTTATCTAATCGAATTATGCCGCCGCCCCGACAGGAGCCTGCGTTCGGCTCTTAAGGCTTTTGCCCAGGACCACGGCGCCGTCATCTAGGCGGTTGCCTAGCAAAACCGCTTCTTGGTAATACTAGAGCTTGGGGCGGCCTTGCGGTTTCAGGGCAGCCCCAGTGCATCCAGAACCGGCCCAGATATGAGGAATCCAGGAAGGATTCGGGCCAAAGGGATTAGGATGCTCCCGCCAAGGCACAGCCGGGGAACCGGCGAGAGGGGCGTGCCATGTCAGAACGGGAGAGAGAGATCCAGACCGACAGCGAAGCGCAACGGTACGGCTCGAGCGGCGCATCCGCTACACCCTCTGCGGTGGGGGCGATGTTGCGCGCCACGCGTCAGCGCTATGGCTGGGATCTTGAGGATGTGGAGCACGCGCTTCGCATCCGGATCGTCCATCTGCAAGCGATCGAAGACGGGCGCTTCGAGGATTTGCCCGGCCCGGCCTATGCGGTCGGTTTTGTGCGGGCTTATGCCGATCATCTGGGATTGGAGCGTGAGGAAGTGGTCGCCCACTTCCGCGACGAAATTTCGGATCTGCCCCGACGCACGCGGCTAAATTTCCCGACGCCGATTCCGGAGAGCCGGGTGCCGAGCGGCGCCATTCTGTTGATCTCGCTGGCGGTGGCCGCCGTGGCCTATGGCGGCTGGTACTACCTGACGATGAAGAATCGTTCGGGGCTCGAGTTCGTTACCGAAGTGCCGCAGAAACTCGCGGACATGTTCAAGCCGCAATACGACAATCCGCCGGCAACCGAAGCGGCGGCTTCGACGGTGACCCATGAAGAGAGTATTCCTTCGTCGGCACCGGCTCCCGCGCCGGACGCGAATGCGCAGCCGGGCACGGCAGCCGTCGCCGCATCGTCGCCCACCGCCGGGCCGGCGCCGGCCGCCGGACCTGCACCCTCGGCCTCGCCACCTTCAATGTCTGCGCCTGCTTCAATGTCTGCGCCTGCTTCAACGCCTGCGCCTGCTTCAGCGTCTGCGCCCGCGTCAACGCCGGCGCCCGCGTCAACGCCGGCGCTTGCCGCCGCACCGGGGAGCTCTCCGGCTTCGCCGCAAGTCGCCACCGAGGCAACACCCGGCGGGACGGACGGATCGCCCAAAACGGAACCAAGTGTTAGCGAACAATTCGCGGCGTTGCCGGTGGCGCCGGGCGACAGCGGCGGCGAAGGATCGGTTTTCGGCAAGTCGAACACCAATGCCCGGATCGTCATTCGCGCCAACGCCGATTCTTGGGTTCAGGTGCGGGACAACGATGGCGAATTGATCCTGACCCGTATGTTGCGGGCCGGCGACTCCTACCGGGTTCCGAATAAGGACGGTTTGACGTTGCTCACCGGCAATGCCGGTGCGTTGGAAATCTATGTGGATGGGCGCAAGGCGCCGCCGATCGGCCCGGGCGGAGCAATCCGCCGCGATGTGGCGCTGGACGCCGACCGGCTGATGGCCGGCACCGCCGCAGCCGATAATTAGCCTTATAGATGATAGGGTTACGAGCGCCGGCCCCGGACTTTGGGGGCGGGGCGATTTACGCTATAACACGGGCACGCATTGTCGGCCCAATATGACGGGTTTTTCATGAGCATCAGGCCTTACCGGGACATTCATCGCCGCACCAGCCGCCAGATCCACGTCGGATCGGTTCCGGTCGGCGGTGATGCGCCGATCACCGTTCAGTCGATGACCACCACCCTGACTTCCGACCCCAAGGCGACGATCGAGCAGATCAAACGGTTGGAAGCGGCGGGCGCCGACATCGTGCGCGTTTCCTGCCCGGACGTGGAATCGACGGCGGCCTTGGGCGAGATCGTGCGCGCCAGCGAGGTGCCGATCATCGCCGACATCCATTTCCACTATAAGCGGGCGATCGAAGCGGCCGAGGCCGGGGCCGCCTGCCTGCGCATCAATCCCGGCAATATCGGCGATGCGGCGCGGGTGAAAGAGGTCGTGAAGGCGGCCAAAGACCATGGCTGCGCCATGCGGATCGGCGTCAATGCCGGAAGCCTGGAGCGCGAATTGCTCGAGCGCTATGGCGAGCCTTGTCCCGAGGCGATGATCGAGAGCGCGCTCAATCACGCGAAGATTCTCGAGGACAACGATTTCTTCGAATTCAAGATCTCGGTCAAAGCGTCCGACGTCTTCCTCGCGGTCGCCGCCTATCAGGGCTTGGCGGAGGCCTGCGACTACCCGTTGCATCTCGGCATCACCGAAGCCGGGGGCTTGCGGACCGGAACCGTGAAGTCGGCCATCGGCCTTGGCATGCTGCTGTGGTCGGGCATCGGCGACACCATTCGGGTGTCGCTTTCCGCCGATCCGGTCGAAGAAGTCAAATGCGGCTTTGAAATCCTCAAGGCGCTCAATTTGCGCCACCGCGGCGTCAATGTGATCGCTTGCCCGTCTTGCGCGCGCCAGCAATTCGACGTCATCAAGACCGTCGAGAGATTGGAAGAGCGTTTGGCCCATATCACCACGCCGATGACGGTTTCGATCATCGGTTGCGTCGTCAATGGGCCGGGCGAGGCGCGGGAAACCGATATCGGATTCGCCGGCGGCGGCAACAACACGCATATGGTCTATCTCAACGGCGCGCCGGACCACCGGTTGAAGGATGGCGATATCGTCGATCACATGGTTGAGATGGTGGAACGCAAGGCCGCCGAAATCGAGAAAGCGCGATTGGAAGAAAACGCACCACTCAAGAAATCCGCCGCGGCTTCTTAACCGCGGATGACGACGTGTCTTCCTTGCAACCGGTCCGCGGGACCCACGACATCCTCCCTGAAGAATCGCGGCGCCACCGGCACGTCGTAGACGCCGCGCGGCGGGTTTCCGAACGCTACGGCTACGGCGAAATATCGACCCCGATCTTCGAATTCACCGAAGTCTTCGCGCGCACGCTCGGCGAAACCTCCGATATCGTCACCAAGGAGATGTACACGTTCCAGGATCGGGGCGGCGACGGGATCACGCTCCGCCCCGAAGGTACCGCCGGCATTGCCCGCGCCTTCATCTCCGGCGGGCTCGCCCAGGAGCTGCCGCTCAAATTCTTTTATACCGGGCCGATGTTCCGATACGAGCGTCCGCAAAAAGGGCGGTTGCGGCAATTCCACCAATTCGGCGTCGAGCTTCTGGGCGTTGCGATGCCGCAGGCCGACATCGAAGTGATCGCTTTGGCGGCGCAAGCGCTCCAGGAAATCGGCGCACTCGGCAAAACGAAACTCGAAATCAACACGCTCGGCGACAAAGAGAGCCGCGAGGCCTACCGCACGGTTCTGGTCGATTACCTTTCCCAACACAATGTGTCCCTGTCGGAGGACAGCAAGAACCGGCTGCAGAGAAATCCGCTGCGAATTCTCGACTCGAAGGATGAAGGCGACCGGGAGATCATCAAGGGCGCGCCGCTGTTTCCCGATCACCTGACCGACGCGGCCCGCGATTTTTTTGCCAAAGTACGGGATGGGTTGAATGCGATTGGTGTCGTGCACGAAATCAATCCGCGGCTGGTGCGCGGACTCGATTATTATTGCCACACCGCATTCGAATTCACGACCGAGCACTTGGGCGCCCAAGGAACGGTGTTGGCCGGCGGCCGTTATGACGGGCTGATCGGGGCCATGGGCGGTCGCGATACGCCGGGAGTGGGTTGGGCGGCCGGGATCGAACGGCTCGGCATGCTGGTCGATAACGTTCCGGCAGCACCCCGTCCGATCGCTATCATCCCGGCGGGTGAAGACGGCGATGACACGGCATTGCGAATCGCCCAGGACCTTCGGCGCGCCGGTTTTGCCGTCGATCTCGGCTATAGCGGCAATTTGAGCAAGCGGATGAAACGGGCGAACAAGGTCAATGCCCGGGCGGCGGTCATCCTGGGCGAGGACGAAAAGTCGCGGGGGGCGGTGGCGGTGCGCGATCTCGATTCCGGTGAGCAGAGCGAAGTTAAATTGACCGCTCTGACGCAACACTTGGCGAACTTCCGCTAATCCCTTATATGCGCCGGATACGACGCTTGGGAATTGATGATGAATCTTGACGAAAAACTCGGCCGGGTGGTTTCCCGCTATGACGAGCTGGCCAGGACCATGTCGGTCGAGGGCAAGGTCAACCCGCAGGAATTCGCCAAGCTGTCGAAGGAATATTCCGATCTGACGCCGATTGCGCAAAGCATCGTGGCGCTTCAGAAGGTCAAATCGGAATTGGCCGACGTCGATGCGATTCTGTCCGATGCCAGCGCCGATGCCGAATTGAAGAAAATGGCGGAATCGGAGCGCCAGACCCTCAAGGAAAAGCTTCCCGAACTCGAGCAGAAGGTGAAAATCCTGCTGCTCCCCAAGGATGAAGCGGATGCCAAGAACGCTATCCTCGAAGTGCGAGCGGGAACCGGCGGCGAGGAAGCCGCGCTGTTTGCCTCCGATCTTTTCCGCATGTACCAGCGCTATGCGGAAAACCACGGCTGGAAATTCGAGCTGATGAATATCAACGAAACGGGGATCGGCGGCTTCAAGGAAGCGATTGCGTCGATCTCGGGCCGGGATGTTTTCGCGCGCCTGAAATTCGAAACCGGCGTGCACAGGGTGCAGCGCGTGCCGGCGACCGAAGCTTCGGGGCGCATTCATACGTCGGCGGCAACGGTTGCGGTTCTGCCCGAGGCGGAAGAGGTCGACATCGCCATCGAAGACAAGGATTTGCGGATCGACGTATTCCGGTCGAGCGGCCCGGGCGGACAATCGGTCAATACGACCGACAGCGCGGTTCGCATCACCCATATTCCTTCCGGCATCGTCGTCAGCTGCCAGGACGAAAAATCGCAGCACAAGAATAAAGCGAAGGGGATGAAAATCCTTCGCGCCCGTGTGTACGATGCGGAACGGGCGAAACTGGATGCCGCGCGCGCCGCCCAGCGCCGCGGCCAGATCGGCAGTGGCGACCGCTCCGAGCGCATCCGGACCTATAACTTCCCGCAAGGGCGCGTCACCGATCATCGGGTCAATGTGACGCTCTATAAGATCGACCGGATTCTCGCCGGTGAGGCGCTCGATGAAATTATCGACGCGCTGATTAACGAGGATCAGGCAACGAAATTGGCGGATCTGTCGTGACGGCGCAGCCGCAGCGGCGAGAACCCTTGGCACCGACGGTCGGTGCGGCGGTCGAGGAGGCGACGCGACGTTTGGCACGGGCCGGTGTCCTTAATCCTCGCCGCGATGCCCGGCTCTTGATTGCCCACGCCTTGAGCGCGGGCGTCGAGCTTTTGCTGGGTCATCCCGAGCGAGAATTATCCGACGACGAATCGCAGACGATTGCCGCGCTGGTCGGCGAACGCGAAATGCGCCGCCCCATGGCGCAAATCCTGGGCCGCCGTGAATTCTGGAGCCGGGAATTTGCCGTCACTGCGGACACCCTCGATCCGCGCCCCGATTCCGAATCCGTGATCGAAGCGGCACTCGCCCATATTCCCAAACGCGACGCCGAACTCGCAGTGCTCGATTTTGGCACCGGAACCGGATGCCTGCTTCTCGCGTTATTGAGCGAGTTGCCGATCGCCGGCGGCCTTGGCGTCGATATCAGTGTGGAGGCTTGCGAGGTGGCCCGGAAAAATGCCCGCGGCCTCGGCCTTGAATCCCGTGCGACGTTCGCCATCGGCGATTGGGGCCGAGGTGTCTCGGGAAGCTTCGACGTCATTGTCGCCAACCCGCCCTATATCCCAAGGAGTGAGATTGCAGCGCTCGAACCCGAGGTTGCACAATTTGAGCCCAAGCTCGCGCTCGACGGCGGTGAAGATGGGCTCGAGGCCTACCGCCGGCTTGCGCTCGATATCAACCGGCTGCTGGCAAGTGACGGTGTTGCGGTTGTCGAGATCGGGATCGGCCAAGAAGTCGCAATTTGCGGCATTTTCGACGCGGCGAGCCTGCGCCCGGTTTGGCAACAGCGCGATTTGGCCGGCAAAGTCCGGTGCTTGGTTTTCCGCAAGAGACGCGAGTCCTAGGGATTGCCACGGCACGGCGGTCAAAAAGAGCTTGGAATGGACGGGAAAGGTGTCTATTTTCAAATTATGAAGGCGTGGCCTTGGCTTGGCAGCCCGCCTCAATGATCCCCCCATCGGCCATTCAGAACGCCAGTATATTGGCGCATGGCGGGCATATATTGCAAACAATTAGGGGTTTGCCTGCCAAGGGGAAATTTTTCACGGAGATATGAACCTGTTTGGATCCATGAAACCGGGGCCGAACAAAAACCGTTCCCGCGGGCGCAACAATCCGCGGCGGCCCAATAC
>JBGOXX010000066.1:0-11678 GCA_041479345.1 Alphaproteobacteria bacterium | reverse complement strand
CCACCGCACTTCTTGCGGCCCACTGCACTTCTTGCCGGAAGCCATTGCGGCGGGCTATAAGGCTGCCGCGGCCGGAGTGTAGCTCAGCCTGGTAGAGCACTGCCTTCGGGAGGCAGGGGCCGGAGGTTCGAATCCTCTCACTCCGACCATTTATCCCGACAAATCATCGAGTCTTCGGGGCCGTTTAAGTCCTTGGGGAAGCTGCCGGAATCCCTTCATCGAAGGTGAAGGTGGGGAGGCGGGCCGGCCTATCAGGCCCCGGCCCAAACTCGGTTCAGGATTCGGCAGAATAAGGCGGGAATCCGCCGCTATCGGCGACAGACGTATATATAAGTGCGGGACTGAGGGCGTTATTCGCATGGGGCGCATTCTTGCAAGTTGGCGTCGGCTGCTCCGGATACCCCTTGGCGCCGAGTGCCGGCCGTGTACGCAATGCCTCGGCGTCGCTAAAATTCGCCGATAAATGCAGGGGGCTATGGCATGAGAGGGCGTTAAAGAGAGCCATGACAAAAGAGTCTTCGGGGACAATATTGCGTGGGCTTTTGTTCGCGACGGTGTTCGTCGCCATCCTTAGTTTGCCGTTCTCGCTACCCGCGAAACTCTGGTTTGCGATTGCTGGCTTTTGCTTTACCGCCTTGGTCGGCTGCATTTTCTGGGCCGATGTGCGCCGCAACCAATTGTTAAAAGCTCGCGGCGAGGTCGAGGATTTCGCAGCGAAACGGCGGCGGCTTGTCAGGCGCTGGCTCTATTTTGCGATCGTCGTCGGCACAACGGCAATCATGGCCAGTCCAGCACTCAAATTCCTCCCGCCGTTTATGGCCATTGTCCTCACGATCGTTCTTGTCGCCGCTGTGGTCTGGGCTAGCCAACATTTCAGTCAAACTTTTGCCGAACCCGAGGCACCATCTCGAAAATTCGGAACGGAGCCTGTTATTAGAACTCCGACTCTCTCTGGAACTATCGATATATTGACATGGTCCTTGGCGCTAGCCGCGGCCCGAGTCGTACAAAATGCGTCTTACCATTGAGTAAAATGGGGCGGAATGCTGCGACCTCGGGAACAGCAACGATCTTTATCGGGGCATTCCTCCGGCGTCATTGAGATATTGATTGCCCATTGCGCTATTGGCGTCTTCAATTGCGGAATTGATTGGGTCGACGATTTGATTTGCGTAAAAACGCGCCAGAATTCCACGCAGATAGTCGTTACCCAATAGCCAGCCAATTCCACTGAGCCCAGCGTCGATGGGTTCGGTGACTTCTGCCGCCAGCGGGAATATTTCGCTGATAGCGCCCACCGCTGTTCCGCCTGCCGAAAAATACGGTCCGTATCTTTTCAAAACCGGATCGGCTTGTTGCGCGAGCATGTCGCGAACCGCCTGATCCAAAGGTTGCAGCGGCGTCGGATATCCGAATTGCGACGCGACTGCCGAATTGCCGCCGGCACCTCCGATAATATCGTTAGTGCCGTCGCTTCCCGCAATCGTATCGCCACCGAAGCCCGCCAATCCCTCGCTTGCATCGCGCGCCGCGAAATACGCCTGCGGATTGGTGTACAGGAGCGGCGACCCGTTGATCGATTGCGGCGACAGCGGCCCCGGCATCAGTTTAGGCAGATTCAAAATGAATTCGCCGAAAAGCCTCGGGCTGCTCTTTTCGTGCGGTTCGCGCCACCGCAAAACTTTCATTACGCGCACCCGCGACTTCCACTTTCTCCGCTTTGACTTCAAGTTGTTCGCGCAAGGGAGTGGGAAGTCGCCGCGCCCATTTCGCCACTTCGCCCCAGAGAACATCGTTCAATTGGTGGGCTGTAGGCGCGGTCGCGGCGACTTTGGCGGGAAATCGCGTCAGCAGAAACCATAAGATCAACCAAGCCAGGAACGCCGATTTGCCGACGCCATGGCCGGAACGGATCGCCAGCCGGTCATGCTTCACGATCGCGTCGAGAGCTTGCGCTTGCCACGGCTCGGGTTTGGCGCTCAAGGCTTCGCGGACGAAGGCGCCCGCGTCGCCGCGCCAGCGCTTAAGCGTCGCCGCCGCTCTTTCGGTCGTTGTTTTGGCCGTGGTTGCTTTAGCCGTCGCCGGCCTTTCTGTCGTTGTTTTGGCCGCTGCCGCCCCCTCTTCCACCGGCTGTTTCCAAATACCGGAGGAGCTCGATGAATCTGTTGCCCGGGTCAATATCGAACCTCTCGCGGAATTTCTCCGGCCGCCGCGCCTTCAGCATGAAGATCAGGAGCGAATCGGAATATTCGCGGACGGTGCCGATTTTTTTGCCACCGTAATAGACGGGCTTCAGCGTGCCTTCACAGGCCCGCCGCACCGCCTCGTCTTCGAGCGCACCGGTGCCGAGCTCGACCGTTTCGTCCCATTCGACGCGAAAGGAAGGATCGTCTTTGCGCCATTCATAGATCGAGTTGCGGCCGACGCGGGCGAGCTTACAAGCCGTGCTGACATTCGCGGTTATGGCCAATGCCTCGATGAACTTGCGTCTATTCGCTGCGGTGCGGATGGTTCCCGGTTTTGGCCCCGGCTCGGGCAATATTTCCGTACTCATGGTTTTCTTCGGCGCGCTTTCGTTGCGGACAGGCGCGCCGCTCCACATCCGGAATTCTGAATTCAGGAATCAAAAAACCCGCCGCGGAAAATTCCGGGCGGGCGCAAAGAACCAAGGATGATTAAAGAAACATTACGCCCCGCGCAAATTTCTGTCAAGCATGGCGCGCGAAAATTTTTCGAAAGATTTTTTCGCGCGAAAATTTGCGAGCGGATCGCGAATCATTGTTAGATTGTGTCACAAACGACTCACAAGCCACTTCAATACAAACAAAACTTGCGCGCACCGGCGCATGCGACCAAATCGCGCGGTATTCACGGATGTCTTGACAACGGAATCGGGGAGTCCGAAGCTAGTGCCGTCGTAAACAAACCGGGAGGATGTTCAAAAAGCATGAGTCCACCGGGTACACAAAAAGCTGCCGATCCCTTGGCATCGGTAGCCGAGTTCAAAGTCCAAGATAACTCGAGGCTCAGCTTCGAGCGCGAAGAAAAAGAGCTTCGCAATCCGACCCCCGCTCAACGCAACGCTGCGCGCGGGGGTCTTTGCAACCAGAATCAGCAACAATCAGAATCGGCGGCTAACCGCGCTCGCGCCTGAGCGCGCATTCGCTGCGCCGCCGCTTAGATCATGCTCAGGGTGCGTGGCTCGCCAATCGCCGGATCATTCCGTCCGCCTTGGTGAGCACATAGATTTCCCCGTCCTGGTCCATGCCGAATCGCAAATCGACGCGGCCGTTGTCGCCGACGATGCCCTTTCCGGCGGAGCCGGTATCCTGTTGGGGCGTCCGCATCGGCGTTTCCTTACCGCGATAGAAAATCCGGAGCTTGTAAATCTTGGCGTCCTTTCCCGATTCGAGGGCGTCGGCATCGGCATAAAAGATGTCGCCGCTTACGATATCGCCGAAAATATATTTGCCCATGAGCTGGGGCAGCGCTTTCCCGCGGTAAACGAAGCCGCCGGTCACTGCAACGCCGTCGGTGTGATCGTATTCGGCGGCCGGAAAAACGAATCCCGGCGGCAACGGGTCCGGCGGCGGCGAAAGATTCTTTTCGTTTTCGTGATCGACAATGAATCGGCCTTCGTAAGTGCTCCAGCCGTAATTGGCCCCCGCCTGGCCGAGATCGATCTCTTCGATATTCGCCTGCCCGATATCGGCGATCAGCATCTTGTGCTGCCCTCCCCGGTCCCAGCTGAAGCGCTCGGGATTGCGCAGGCCAAGAGCCCAAATCTCGGGCAGGAACCCCGGCTGATTGACGAACGGATTGGTGGCCGGCACGCCGTAATGCGCCTTGCCGTTTTCCAACGGGTCGATGCGCAGGATCTTGCCGAAGGGAACCGCCGTGTTTTGGGCCTGGCGATGGATATCGACCAAGCCGCTACCATCCAGCACCGAATCGCCGCCGTCGCCGACGGAGATGTAGAGCAATCCGTAATCGGGATCGCTGGGCTTTAGATTCGGATCGAAAGCCAATTGGCCGCCGGCATGGTCCTTGCGCCATGGGCCAAAGCGCAGCACTTCGCGGCGCGAGGCGGGATCGATGCGGTCCGGATTATTCGGATCCACCAACCATTCGGTGACGACGGTGAAATGATCGGGATGAAGGGTTGGATCCCACAACACCCGGGCACCGCCGCTGTCGGCGATGCCTCTCAGATTTTCGGTGTGAATCGTATAAAACCTCCCGAACCCCCTCGTTCCGGTCGTCGCGAAATCGGGATGGAAGGCGAAAGTCAAAAGCCCCAACTCCTGCCCGTCCGAGCGGAAATAGGGATTCCGCGCCGCGGCCACGTCGAGGAACGGCGTCTCCAGCAACCGGCGATCGCGGATGATGTAAATCTTGCCGCGCATGTCGTTGACGAACAGCCGGCCCGAGCCATCGCCGGCATGGGTGAGAAAATTGATCGCCGCCAGCGGCGCCTGATTGCTGCTCGGCGGAATCTTGACGACATCGACGAGATCGGCGGCGAGATCCGACTTGGCCACCGGTGCTGCGAAATGCTTCGCCGGATTCGAAACCGCACCCGGCGCCGGCGGCGATGGGGATTGCGCTGGCGGTAATTTGGGCTGTTCGGGCGGTGCGGAGGGTTTGGCGGGCGCTTGTTGCGGCGCCCCTTCGATGATCGGCATCGCGGGCAAGGGCGGTTTCGGTGACGCGGACTGCTCAGGCGGGGCGGTTGCCGCTGCCGGCGGCGGAGCGGAAGGCTTCGCGGGTGCTGCGGATTTTTTTGGAGACGCTGCGGGCTTGGGCGCATTCGGCGAAGGACTCGTCGAAGAATCGGATCCAGAATCGGGAATAGCCTCGATCTGCCCATCGGGGCCGTGGCGAAGCTTCGGCACCGAGCCGGGGCCGGATGGCAGCTGCTGCGCCGAAGCCGCAGCCCAGCCGAGCGCCAGCGGCAAAGCAACAAGCGCCAGCCACAACGCGACCACAAAACCGATCTTTCGCAATGGCTTCCGCAAGGCCCGATGGCTTCCCCAAGGATTTTCGCGCCGGGAATGGCTCTCCGATCAACCGGCACTCATTATAGGTGTGGCTGCCCATCTGGTGAAGGTTGGCCGGTGAGGACTCTGGTCAGCGAAGGCGCCGGCCGAACCCGCCCTAGAGCAATATTCGGACAGGCGGAATTTTTCCTTTTACGGCCTCCCCCCTTGCGGGGGAGGAAGCGAAAACCTGGCTTTGCGGCTTGCCTTGCCGAAGCTCCGCAGGAGCGAAGGCAGGAGCAAGGCCTTGGTTTTCGCAGGCGGGGGGTTCCCTTCGATCATCCCCTAATTTTCTCTGGCAGCCCCCGCCCGACCTCCTCCGCAAGGGGGAACGATTCGACGCGGCCGGATTGCGCCCTAATTCACCTCGCCGGCGGACTGAGCGCATTGAATGGCGATCGGCTTTTCGAGATAGCCGACCACGTCGCCGTCGCGCACGAAATATTGCCGCTCGCACAGCGCCGCACCCTTGTCGCTGCGCCACGTATAGACATAAATCGTGGCACCCGAAGGCGCCGTCAACTTCCGCTCCGGCTGGCCGTCATGCTTGATGAGCATATCGGCGGAATGTCCGACCCATTGCGGCCCATGTCCCTCCAACCCGCTGAAGGCCTCATATTTCTGCGCGACCTTCGCGCATCCGGCGAACGCCAAGATGCCGATGGTTGCAGCCAGGCTTGCGAGGACAAGAGAGCGATTAAACATCTGCCCATTATTCTCCCCGGGCCGCGAACCAGCAAGCGCCCCCTGCCCTCTCACGCCGCCTTGCCGTTGCCGCGCCGGGCCAATTCGCCGCGCCACCATTTCGCGACGCGCTCTAACCCGTCGCGCAGCAATCCGGCTTCCTCCACGTCGCGAAGGCTCGGCGCCCGGGGCAGCATCCAGCGCGGGATCCGCTGAAACACGCAGACATTTTCGACCGCCTCGACATGGGCGCGGGAGCCGATGGCGGCCTGAACCTGGCGGAACAGACGCAAATTCCGCGCCTCGTTTTCCTCGTCGAGAATGGCGGCGCGTCCGCCAAGCGACTCGAGCGCGGCATGGGCTACCGTCGGCCGCCGCAGCGCGCGGCCATAAAGATAGGCGTAGTAGAACCCGGCATCGTGCTGATCCTGATTGATCGCATCGTTGATCAGCATCAGGTCGAGCGGATGCCCGGTCATCGCCTCGAGTGCGCGTCCCGCCAGCCATTTGCGCCGCGCCTCGATCTCCGGCGTCGCTTCGATGCGGGTTTCCGACGCGCGGCGGCGTTTTTTCCGCGTTTTCATCGGCGTATCCTCATGCGGCGGCTCCGTTGCTTTTCCGGGCGCCCGTCTTTTGGGCGTTGATCTTTCGCGCCTTCAATTCGGTATCGACCATTTCGAAGGCATCCTTGGCGTTTTTCCGCTCTTCCGGCGTTCCGAAGTGATAGGCGCGGATGATCGCTTCGGCGGCGGGGCCCGGCAGCCGGCGGTGCAGCTCGGCGGCGATTTTCTGCTCCCACCGCGCCTTACGCTTGGCCGGATCGGAATAATCCGCGCCCCCGTTCATCCGTTTGAGAAATCCTTGCCCACTCCCCTCCGTGTGCGAAGAAGCGGCTGGCGAATCCGAAATATCTTTTCCTTTTTCATTCCTGTCCTGTCCATTCCTGTCCTGTCTATGGGACTCCGTAACGTTGCCCCCAGAATCATCGTAACGATCATCGTTACGGTCATCGTTACGATCGCTTTGTGACGTCGTCTTGCGAGCAACGCTCGCCGCTTGGGTGCGCTCGCGCCGCCGCAACAGATCGCGCCAGGCCCGCTTGGCGTCTTCGGCGAGAACGCGATGATAGAGCCGCCCATCCGAGCATTTGACGAAGCCGCGAAGCGCCATCGATTTCACGCGCTGCCAAGCCTTTCCGCCCCGCCCATAACCGGCAAAACTGGCCAGAATCCGGTCGTCGTCGGGAAGGCTGGCGGCGGGAACCTGTTTCCACGCCCGGCACCACAACGCCATCGCCGCTTTGAATTCGTCACCGGTGGCGAGCGCCCATAGCTCCGAGCCGAGAAGCCGGATAGTATCGAGCATGAAGCCGTCGAGTTTCACGAGATCGACTTCTTCAGGAACGAGAGGCGCCGGCAAACCCTTTTCGTCCGGCGGCGAATTCATGCGATCACCCAAATTGTGACCGCGTTGCCCGACGAATTGTGCTTGGCGCCAATCATGGTGGCTAGCCCTGCGGTCCTTAGCTCGCTCATCCGCCGCGATACCGCGTGATAATCGATGCCGATGCGTTCCGCTATTTCCTCGCAGGTCAACCCGCCCGGCCGCGCGCCTTCGAGAGCTTCGAGGATTTTCTTGGCGTGGCCGGATTGGAATCGCCGGGCCATGCCGGCCGCCAGATGCGATGTCGTCAAATCCCGCCGACGCGCCCGCGGCTGCGACAAAGCCAAAGGCCCGTTTGTTTCGCGATCATCCATTTCCCGCTCACTTACATCCGTTCAAAATTTTTCGATCGCTCACTCTTAAACGAGTGGCTCACTTTCCGTTCGCCCGGCCGCTCGCGTTTTTTGCGTTTTCTCGCGTTCCGCTCGCGGCGCGGAAATCCGCCATACAGCCTTCGATGTGCGAAGCGAGCATGAGGGCCGCTTTGACCACCGATGCGTCTTTCGCCAATTCCGCCTGATCGCTGCGGAACGCAATCAAGCCCAGCGGCGCGTAGACGAGGTTGTGAAAACGCAATCCCAGAACCCGGGTCAGGGCGTGGAAATTCTCGGATGTCGGCGCATTCTCGCCATAGAGCCAGCTTTCCACCGTCCGCTCGGGCATGTTCAATTCGGTGGCGAGCCGGCCGATCCAGGCTTTGCGATTGGTCTCCGGCGCGCAGAGACGAAGCGCTTCCGAAACCAGCGCCAGGAACGTGCCCCCAGACGTGCCGGCAGCTGTTCCGCCAGTCGTTCCGCCAGTCATTCCACCGCCCGCTCCGGTAGATGCTCCGCCGTTCTTCTCGGAAGATGACGCGGGACTTCTCGCTTCGCTTTCGGTAATCCGCTCCACAGGGATGATTTCCTCGATCAGGACCGCTCGCTTGTTCATCGGCACCCGCTGCATACGCACGCACCTAACCACCATCGCGGAATCGCTTGGCCTCGGCGTAAACCCGCTTCAGCCGCGCGCTCTGTTCGGCGCGCTTGCGCGCGCGATAATCCGGATCTTGCCATTTCTCCTTGAGCGCCTCGGCCGATGCCGCCTTTTGGTTGGTGATGAATTCAGGATCGGCGCGCAGGCGATTCATCGTTTCGCGGCCCCGGGCAACGTGGCGCTTGGCGAATTCCGGATCGGCATGAAGCTTCCGCATCCGCTCAGCGCTTGCGGCTTTCAACCGCGCCAAGCCTTCCGCGCTGAATTGCCGGCGCACCGTCATGAGCTTTCCTTTCCGCTTTCCTTGGGCCCGCTTTCGGTCTTGGGCTGCCGGGGTTTTTCCGGCGTTTTGCTTGGGGTTGCCGGGATATCCGAACCCCCGTTCACGATCGGCAGATTACAAGATTACTTGTGGAACAGTCAACAATGCAACTTGTAGAGCCACCCCTGATCGCGGTTGATAGCCTTCGCCCCATGGGGAAGATGGGGGATACGGTTCGCGAATGGCGGGAGCGCGAGGGGCTGAGCCAGCCTCAGCTCGCGCGCAAGCTCGGGATCTCGCAGCAAGCCGTTCAGCAGCTCGAAGCCGGCAAGACTCAACAGCCGCGCTACATCATCAAACTTGCCAAGCTGATCGGCTGCGACCCCTCGGCGCTCCAGGAAGGCAAGATAAAAGTCCTAAGAGAACAACGACATAATGATGACACAGTTGTAGAGGAAAAATATTTCAACCGAGAGTATCGGGAGGTCCCGGTCTACGATGTCCGGGCCGCGGCAGGGGACGGCGCCCGCGTGGACGAAGAAAACATCAAACACAAGGTCGTCTTCCGGCGGGATTGGTTGCGCGGCGTCACCGGGGCGCCCCTCGATAAATTGGCGGTCCTCGAAGCCAATGGCGACAGCATGGTCCCCACCATTTCCGACGGCGATCATTTGCTTGTCGACATGACCCAGAGCGCGGCGCGCCGCGACGGCATCTATGTCATCCGCCTCGACGACGAATTGCTGGTGAAACGCGTCACCGTCGACCCCATGCGCCGTACCGTGACGATTAGCTCGGATAATCCTGTTTATAAACCGATCGAATCGGTTCCGATCACCGACGTCCAAGTTGCGGGTCGCGTGATTTGGATCGGCAGAAGAGTGTGAGGGCGGTGCGCGGCGCAAAGTAAATATTACTTATATATCAATAAATTAATAACTTTATCCTAGATAATTATATTATACTCAATCCGCGAGTTGAGTATAATTTCTATTGCCTAATTGACGTCATTAATATTATACTCATCCCGCAGAATGAGTATAACATTTCAATGCTGCAATTATGGCTGCAAACACGATTCCCCTGACCCTCCAAACCACCTATGCCGAGCTCCTCGAACGCACCGCGTCGGCAGCCTTCGAGGAAGCTTTCTCGGAAGAAGGCACCTTCACGCCGAAGAAAATCCGAGGGCGGCGATATTGGTACTTTCAAGTTAAGACCGAGTCGGGCCGCCAACAGCGATATGTCGGCGCGGAAACGCCGGAGCTGCTTGATCGCATACGCCGTCACAAAAAAACTCGCGACAATTTGCGGGAACGCCAAACATTGGTCTCGACATTGGTGCGCTCCGCGCGACTTCCGCGCCCAAATGACAACATCGGAGCGATTGTCGAAGCCTTGGCGAGGGCCGGCGTTTTTCGATTGCGCGGCGTGCTTGTCGGTACAGTCGCCTATCAGACCTATTCCGCCATGCTTGGAATACGGCTCGCCAGCGCACATGTCCAAACCGAAGATGTCGATGTTGCTCAGTTCTCGGAAGTTTCGGTCGCGGTCGAAGATCAAATCCCTCCGATCCTCGATGTGCTCCGGAAGGTTGACGAATCCTTTCGAGAAGTTCTGCACACCCATGATGCCCGCCATGCAGCAACTTATGAAGCATCCGACGGAATACGCGTCGATTTCCTGACGCCAAACCGGGGCGAAGATACAGATGAACCCAGACAACTTCCGGCTTTGGGCACACATGCACAACCGCTCCGATTTCTGGATTTTCTCATTCGCGACCCCGAACCGGCTGTCCTCTTAATCAAAGCCGGCCTATATGTCGTCGTCCCCGCTCCACAGCGATTCGCGCTGCATAAGCTGATTGTTGGACGACGACGCCGGGTCGGAACCGCAAAAGCTGGCAAGGATTTTAAACAAGCAGAAGTTTTGCTGGATGCGCTTGTTGAAAAGCGCCCATCTGAGCTTCGGGATGCCTGGGATGAGGCCTTTAAACGTGGCCCGAAATGGCGGCAGCTTCTCGGCGAAGGACTTGGACAAATCGATTCGGAGATTAGGGACAAGACATTGAGGGCAGCGGATGCCCCCCGCTCTATCATTTCAGGGCTCGATCTTCGTTTCCCGTCTCGTGTTGCCCGGTACGATTTCGAGCGCGATACGGTGACTTTTATCGGCGAGGCTGGCGGCGCGCCGGTCCGCTGCTCCGTCAGCCGCGAAGCTCTCGACGATTATTTTGGAATACGCCAACTTCACAAGGAAGGCCGGTTGGAGAAATTTCGCGAGAACCGCGACAAGTTTGAAGACATGGCCCGCCAAAAATATCTCCATTGGCCGGTCGAAGAGCCGGGATCGATTCTGATCAAGACTCGCGAGATACCGAAGCTGCTGAAAGAGCTCGACCGGTAACGGCTTATGGGCATGTTTATTGAGTAAAGGTGGGCAAGGGTCACGGGGAGTCCCAGAAAAAAATCGGTGCGGCATATGGAACCTGTTGGCGAGAATTCGGCGCCCCCCCTCTTCTCTGCCCATCCTTAGTTACCGCCAAGGCCTGAAAAAGCGCATAAAAAGCGCCCTTTTTCGCGGAAAGCCGCAGATTTTAGGAAAAATTTAAGGAATATGAACCACGCTTGAGGCTGTGAGCGATTTTGCCGATCTTTGCCTTGCCCCTCCTCGCGCCTCGAGCATTGCCTCGAGCCATTCGTCCCGCCGCGGCCCCCGCTCACCCCAGCTGCCCAACACGGTTGTCGAACCGACTTCAGCGTCGATCGGCATCGTCAATTCCATTCTGATCGGCGCGCTGTTCTGGATCGGCGTTTTCGCCGCGATCACACTGACCTAGCCTTCAGCTCAATCCCCGCCTTCAGCCCCGCGCAGTCTTAGCTCGCCTCGGCGAATCGACATTTGCCGCGCAGATGATTCGCGCCGGCAAAGGGGTGTAGACTCCACTCGATTTGCCGGTGCATGACGCCATGGTTTGAAGAATGTCCATGCCGCGATTTCTGATCGTGTTTGGCATCGTCTTGGTCGCAGCCGGGCTGCTGTGGCCCCTGCTCGCCCGAATGGGACTAGTAGCCTAAATCATTTAAACTGAACAGGATTCCCAGTGGTTTACTTTTGTCGTAGAGTGAACGACGGAGGTGAACATGAAGTTCAAGACGATAGCAGTAAAGAAGTATGTTGTGCGGCTGAGCAAGGGTAAGCGCTGTTCTCAGGCCACGGCCTTGAGGATGGGTGCGGCGGGATAGGCCCACGGCAGGAGATCGTCGATCTTG
>JBGOXX010000065.1:0-11763 GCA_041479345.1 Alphaproteobacteria bacterium | reverse complement strand
TGAAATCGGGGATCGCCGCTTCGCGGCCGTGGCCATGGGTGACGCGATCGGCGGCGATCGCCAGTCTTCGAATCGGCCGCGCGATGGTGCCGGCGAGGTAGATCGACAGCAGCACGGTGATGCCGAGTGCCACCAGGAAAACCTTGAGAATGTCGAGGCGCACCGAGCGAAGCGCTTCCTCGATATCCGTGCTGTCGGCAGACAGCATGATGGCGCCGACCACTTGCTTGTAACGTTGAACCGGAACCGCGACGCTGAGAATCATTCCTTCCTTGCCGGTAGCGCGGATCGCGGCGGTCGTATCGCCGCCAAGAGCTTCCATGACTTCCGGATAGTCGGGAGCGCGCTGATGCGCGTTTTCGTGATACGGCTCCAGACGCCCGCGGCGGGGCAGGAACTCCGTCAGCCAATCGTAGGTATCGTCCAGCCAGGCGAGAATCCGGCTGGTCAGATCCGGGGCCGGCAGCTGCTCGACCCGCAAGAACATCGTCGGCCCGCCGATGAACCAACTATCGACGATCAAATTCCCGTCGATGTCGAAGAGCCGCGCCCGCGCGTGAAGAGGGGCCACCAACCGGCGCATCATCAGCCGGGCGAGATCGGGCAGCAGGAACGGCTTGGCATAGGGCAATTCGGCGACGGCCCCTTCGCCCAAGGCCTCGGCGAAAATTTCGCCCTGGGTTTGCAGCGCATCGAGATGGGTATGGATGAGGCTTTTTTCGTATTGGCCGAGATAGAGGATCCCCGCCACCAAAATCGCCAGCGCCAGAACATTGACCGCGAGAACGCGCCGGGTGAGCGAGGAGAACGGACCGCGCCGGGTTTTCGCCGCGGCTTCGGATTCGTCCGGTAACGGCATTTCGTGCGCGTCGGCAGAAGACTCCGCCACGCTTTCATTTTTCACCGCCGCCGATTCGGACTCCGCATCGGGAACCGAATCCTCCGGCTGCGGCGTTTCCTTACGTTTCGCGGTAACGATAGCCCACGCCATAAAGCGTCTCGATTTGGACGAATTCGGAATCGATCACCCGGAATTTCTTGCGCAGCCGCTTGATGTGACTGTCGATCGTGCGATCGTCGACATAGATGTGTTCGCCATAAGCGGCGTCCATCAGTTGATCGCGGCTCTTCACATGGCCGGGGCGGGCCGCCAGCGATTTCAAAATCAGGAATTCGGTAACCGTCAACGGCACCGGCTTTTCTTTCCACGTACAGACGTGGCGATCCGGATCGAGCATCAATTCGCCGCGGCGCATGATCGCCTCGCCCGATCCTTCCTCGGCTCCTTCTTCCTGCGCCTCCCCACGGCGCAGAACCGCCCGGATGCGCTCGATCAGCAGGCGCTGCGAGAACGGCTTCTTGATGTAGTCGTCGGCGCCCATCCGCAGGCCGAGGACTTCATCGACTTCTTCGTCTTTCGAGGTCAGGAAGATGACCGGAACCGCGCTTTCGCGCCGCAGCCGGTCAAGCAGCTCCATGCCGTCCATGCGCGGCATCTTGATATCGAGAATGGCGAGATCGACCGGATTGGCGCGAAGACCCCGGAGCGCCTCTTCGCCATCGACGTATTTGTAGACCGTATAGCCCTCGGCCTCGAGCGCCATGGAGATCGAGGCCAGGATATTCCGGTCGTCATCGACAAGCGCAATGCTCTGTCCCAAGCCAAACCTCCGGCTGTGCAGGGAATTTCGGCCCGCAACCCGTTTTTCGATGCGGGGCCTACCCCGTAAAGATAGCACGAATAAGGCAGACTTAAGGCGGCGGCAAGTCGTGCCATGCCGTCCCCACATGGACGGCATGGGGACCGAGACACCGGTTGCGCGGCGGCCGCAGCCTCGCCGGCCCTTCGGTTGCCTCGGCAGCACCGCGTGGATATAGTGGCCGAACCGATGGTTCCCCGGCGTTTCGGGGGAAAAAGGGAACACGGTGAGAGCTTTCGGCGAGATGATCGCCGGCCAGGCTCGAAACCGGGGCTGCGCCCGCAACTGTGAGCGGCGAGTCCGTCTCCGCCAAAGGCCACTGGCAACCGCCCCTTGGTAGACGTCAAGGGACAGCCGGGAAGGCCAGGGAACGGACCACGACCCGCGAGCCAGGAGACCTGCCATCGTCATTGTCAAAGCGGGCCCATCCGGGCGGGCAAGACCGGGTGAGCAGCGGGTTTCGAACCCGCGGTTCGCAATGACGCGAAGCCGGTTCCGGTCTGCGAGGAGATAACCGTCATGCGTCAAAACCACCCCCCTATCCTGGAATTTGGGGAATCCCAGCCCCCGCAATCCGCCGCTGCCGGTTCCGTCGGAGCGCGGGCCGAGCGCCAAGAAGCCGTCCTTGCCGCCGTGTTCGCGGCTCTTCTCGGATTTTTCATTCTCTATGGCGTGGGATTCGCATCGATACCTGCGTTGCACAACGCCGCCCACGACGCCCGTCATTCCTTCGCGTTCCCCTGCCACTAGGGGCGACATGCTGAAACGGATTTTGCTCGCGGCGATTCTGGCCGGAGCGCTGGCCGGCGTTTTGGTTTCGCCGCTCCAAGGCGCGCGGCTTATTCCGCTGATCCACGAAGCCGAAATCTATGAAGACGCGGAAAATACGGCCGTTGCGCCTGGCCAAGATCCTATGGCGATGGCCGGACATGAGCATGACGGCGATCCTGAATGGATGCCGGCGGAGGGCGTTCAGCGGATCGGCTTCACGGTTCTCGCCAATGTGCTTGCCGCAACCGGATTCGCGCTGCTGCTGACGGCGTGCTTTGCGCTCAAAGGCGATGTCGACGTGAAGCGCGGCGTCATCTGGGGGCTGGCCGGCTTCGCGGTGTTTCATCTAGCTCCGGCTCTCGGACTTCCTCCCGAACCGCCGGGCGGCCATCCGGCGGCGCTGCACGACCGGCAATTGTGGTGGCTGCTCGCCGTCAGCACGGCAGCAGGCGGATTGGCGCTGATCGCCTTTGCCCGGGGTTACGCCGCGAAGCTTGCGGGCCTTGCGTTGATCCTGATCCCGCATATCGTCGGCGCGCCGACACCTCTTGGACCGCCGGCGGTCCCGGCCGAGCTGGCCGTTTCGTTTGCGATCGGCTCGCTGGCGACCGCGGCGGTGTTTTGGGCGGTGCTGGGCGGGTTATCGGGCTATTTCTTCCGGAGATTCGCGGCCGAATCTTAATGTCGAGGGATCGATAGGGCGTCGACGATGGATGCTAAGGATGCGCGGCGGTGCCGTGGTCCCTATCGCCCATCGGTTTATCATTCGCCGGCATGTTGCCCGTCGTATCATTTTGCATCGGCATATCGCCCATCCCTTTGTCGCCCATCGATTTGTCGCCCGTCTTGGCGCCGGGCGCGGCCAATCCTTTTTCCGTGACGGCCACATCGACCGTGATCGCTCCCGTCTTGCCGAATTCGAGGGTGAGCGGAAAATGGTCGCCTTCGCTGAGTTTGTTTTTCACTCCTGTTAACATCAAATGCAGTCCGCCGGGTGAAAATGCCACGTGCTCATCGGCGTGAATATCGACCGAAGAGACACCGCGCATCTGCATCATGTCGCCCTGCATTTGACTGGTATGCATCTCGGCTTTTTCCGCGGCCGGCGTTTGCGCCCCGGTGAGTTGATCGCTGCCATCGCCGCTATTGTCGATTTCGAAATAGACGGCGGCGGTCTCGTTGGTGTTGGACACCGGACGTGTCCACGCATGGGAAACCGCGATCACCGGCTTTTCCTCAGGCTGACGAACCAGCCATAGCGCAATCCCTAAAATTGCTGCAGCGATGACCAGCAGAAGCGTTGCAAGTCGCAATGTGTGAATCCCCCGCGTGCTGCGGACCTGTTATGTTGCCCGTTCTATATCAGGCTCGCTTTGTGAAGGCCATGCGGCAGAAGACCATGCGGCGAAAGGGCAGTACCAAGATCCTGCAAATTTCCCGATGACGAATACGGGGACGATCAAGGAGCCGAGTGCCGCCGATACCGCCCGCGCCTTGATCCGGGAAAGCAGCGTGGCGGCCCTCGGCACTCAGACCGTTGGGCAAAGCGCCGGCCAGAGTGCGGCGGACGGCCCCTGGCCCTATGTTTCATTCGTCACTGCAGCCTGCGATCTGGATGGAACACCGATACTCCTGCTCTCGGACCTGGCGGAGCACAGCAAGAACATCGCGGGCGATGCCCGAATCTCGCTTCTGTTCACCGGAAACGCCGGAGCCGGCGGCGATCCGTTGGCCCGGGGACGAGTGACGGTCTTGGGCCGGGCCGAGCGCACCGGCGATAAACGCCAAATCGAGCGCTTCCTGGCCCGCCATGAAGAGGCGAGGGGTTATGCCACGTTCAAGGATTTCCATTTCTACCGGGTGGAGGTGACCCGAGCCCATTTGGTGGCGGGATTCGGGCGCATTCACTGGATCGAACGCGACGCGCTCCTTTACCGCGGCAACATGGACGCCCTATCCAACGCCGAAAGTGAAATTCTGGCGCATATGAATGCCGATCATGGGGAGGCCCTGGCCCTCTATGCGGAAGGGCTCTTGGGCCTTGCCCCACAGCCTCACGGCCCAAGTCCTTCTGGCAAGCCTTGGCGCATGACCGGGATCGACCCGGAGGGGCTCGATCTCGAAGCCGGCGGGGTAATCGCCCGGCTTGGCTTCGATGAGCCGGTCTTAACCCCGGAAGCGGCCAGGGCGGAGCTGGTGCGGCTGGCCAAGCTCGCCCGCTCCCGGCAAACCGGTTCCGACAGCGAATAACGCCATTAAAACAATGGCTTTTTGGCCAGTTTGGTAAATTTCCACGCGGCTTGCGCCCAAGGGCCTGAGTGTGGCAAAGGGTGTCCAAAGACCTGCTCGGGGAGGAAAATTCATGGCAATGACGGGAGCAACCAAAGGCGCGCCCACCAAAAACGCCAAGCTGCTGGCTTGGATCGAGGAAGTGGCGGCGCTGTGCGAACCCAAAGACGTCACTTGGTGCGACGGTTCGCAAGCCGAATACGACCGGATGTGTGCGGAGATGGTGAAAAGCGGAACCTTCATCCCGCTCAATCCCCAGAAGCGCCCCGGTTGTTTCCTGGCGCGCTCCAGCCCGAGCGACGTGGCGCGGGTCGAAGACCGCACCTTCATTTGCTCGAAGAATAAGGACGACGCCGGCCCGACCAATAACTGGACCGATCCCGACGAAATGAAGAAGACCCTGAACGGCTTGTTCAGGGGTTCGATGCGCGGCCGGACCATGTATGTGGTGCCCTACAGCATGGGCCCGATCGGGTCGCCGATCGCGCAGATCGGCGTGCAAGTGACGGATTCCGCTTATGCCGCCGCCAACATGCGGATCATGACCCGCATGGGTTCAAAGGTTCTCGAAGCTCTGGGCGACGGCGAATTCGTCCCCTGCCTCCATTCCATCGGCGCGCCGCTGGCCCCCGGCCAGAATGACGTCGCCTGGCCCTGCAACGACAACAAATACATCGTCCATTTCCCCGAGGAACGGACGATCTGGTCCTATGGCAGCGGTTATGGCGGCAACGCCCTTCTCGGCAAGAAGTGCTTTGCGCTCCGCATCGCTTCGGTGATGGCGCGGGAAGAAGGCTGGCTCGCCGAGCATATGCTGATCCTCGGCGTTCAATCGCCCAAGGGCGAGAAGACCTATGTCTGCGCCGCGTTTCCCAGCGCTTGCGGCAAAACCAATTTCGCCATGCTGATCCCGCCCAAGGGTTTCGACGGTTGGTCGGTGACGACCGTCGGCGACGATATCGCCTGGATCAAGCCGGACAAGAGCGGCGTGTTGCGCGCGATCAATCCGGAAGCCGGATATTTCGGCGTGGCACCCGGAACGTCGATGTCCACCAACCCGACGGCGATGAAGATGCTCAATCGCAATTGCATCTTCACCAATGTCGCGCTCACCGATGACGGCGATGTGTGGTGGGAAGGCATGGACGGCGCGCCGCCGGCTCACGCCATCGATTGGAAGGGCGAAGACTGGACACCGGCGAAGGGTACGCCGGCCGCTCACCCCAATGCGCGCTTTACCGCACCCGCCAGCCAGTGCCCGAGCCTCGATCCGGCCTGGGAAGATCCGGCGGGCGTGCCGATCTCGGCCTTTGCCTTCGGCGGCCGTTTGAGCCGCACCTTCCCGCTCGTCTTCCAATCCTTCGATTGGGAACACGGCGTTTATCTCGCCGCCACCATGGGTTCGGAAGCGACGGCGGCTGCCGTCGGGCAAGCGGCCATCCGCCGCGATCCGATGGCGATGCTGCCCTTCTGCGGCTACAACATGGCGGATTACTGGCGCCACTGGCTGTCGATGGGCAAGACGGTCAAGAAGCTGCCGCTGATCTTCCGCGTCAATTGGTTCCGTAAGGACGGCAACGGCAAATTCATGTGGCCGGGCTATGGCGAAAACATGCGCGTGCTGGCCTGGATCGTCGAGCGCGCCAATAGCCGGGCGGCCGCGGTGGAGAGCCCGTTCGGATTGATGCCGAAGCGCGAAGACCTGACCTGGGACGGCATGCAATACGACGCCAACAAGTTCTACGAGCTGATGCAAGTGGAACGCGCGGCCGCGAATGCCGAAGCCGAAGACCAGACGCTGCATTTCTCCAAATTCGGCGACAAGCTTCCGCCCGAAATGGAAAAACAGCGCAAGGCGCTTCTCGATCGCCTGGCCAAGGCGCCGGAAATCTGGCGTCTCGAGGCGGCGGCGTAGCCTTAGCAGACCTGTCTGTCAAAAGAGCGCCGCCCTAACCGGGCGGCGCTTTTTATTGGCCGGGGTTTATTGAAGCGGCTGCATTGAAGCGACTGCATTAGGCCCGAGATGAAAATTTCGTCCGATCCTTCCGAAACGCTAACGCCGTTCGTTAGTGCGCATCCGCCCAATTGGCGCCGACGCCGACATCGGCGACCAGAGGCACGCTGAGCTCGACCGCAGGCAAAGGTGCGTGTTCCATCACCTCGCGCACGACTTTCGAGGTTTTCTCGACCTCGCCGTCGGGAACTTCGAACAGCAGCTCGTCATGGACTTGCAGCAGCATCCGCGCGGATAGCTTGTGTTTGGCGAGCGCGTCGGGGATTCGCACCATCGCCCGCTTGATGATGTCGGCGGCAGCACCTTGAAGCGGCGCGTTGATCGCGGCGCGCTCAGCGAAGTTCCGCCGCGCCGGATTTTTATCTTTGATGCCTGGAATGAAACAACGTCGCCCAAACAGGGTGTCAACATAGCCGTGCTCGCGGGAGAATTTTTTCATCCGGTCCATATAGTCGCGAATGCCGGGATAGCGGGCGAAATACGCCTCGATATAGCGCGCGGCTTCGCCTTGGGGAATGCCGAGCTGATTGGCGAGGCCGAAGGGCGAAATGCCGTAGATGATTCCGAAATTGATCGCCTTGGCGCGGCGGCGAACCGCCGGATCCATGCCCTTCACCGGCACGCCGAAAACTTGCGACGCCGTGATGGCGTGAATGTCGGCGTTTTCGCGGAACGCTTCTTTCAACGGCCCGACATCGGCGACATGGGCGGCCAGCCGCATTTCGATCTGGGAATAGTCGACCGAAAGAAACTTATGGCCCCTCGCGGCAATGAAGGCGCGGCGGATTTTCCGCCCCTCTTCGGTGCGCACCGGAATGTTTTGCAGATTCGGATCGGAAGAGGCGAGCCGGCCGGTCGAGGTCGCGGCCATCGCATAACTCGTATGCACCCGCCCCGTATGGGGATCGATCTGTTCGAGCAAGGCGTCGGTATAGGTGCTCTTGAGTTTCTGCAATTGCCGCCAATCGAGGATTCGCGCCGGAAGCGCATGACCCTGGGCGGCGAGATTCTCCAGGATATCCGCGCCCGTGCCATAAGCGCCGGTCTTGCCTTTCTTGCCGCCGGCGATGCCCATCTCGTCGAACAGGACTTCGCCCAATTGCTTGGGCGAGCCGAGATTGAATTCACGGCCGGCCAGCTTGTGGATCTCGGTCTCGAGCAAAGCCAGGCGCTTGGCGAAATCGTTGCTGAGATGGCGCAGCTCCGCGCGGTCGACGAGAATTCCTTCCCGTTCCATGGCGACCAGAACCGGAATGAGCGGACGTTCCATGGTCTCATAAACGGTCGTCATGTGCTCGGCGACCAGCCGCGGCTTCAAGACCTGATGGAACCGGTAGGTCACATCCGCGTCTTCGGCGGCATAATCCCGGGCCTTTTCCAGCGGCACGTAATCGAAAGTCACCTGCGCTTTGCCGCTTCCTGCCACCTCTTCGAAGGCGATGGTCTTGTGGTCGAGATAGAGCGGCGCCAACTCGTCCATGCCGTGGCCATGCTGCGCCCCTTCCAGCACATAAGAAAGCACCATGCTGTCATCGACCGGCGAAATGGCGATGCCGTATTTCGATAGCACGACCATGTCGTATTTGAGGTTATGGCCGATCTTCAGCACCGACTCGTCTTCGAGCAGCGGCTTCAAAAGTGCTACCGCTTCCTTGAGCGGAATCTGTTTCAGCTCCGGCTGCGGCGAATCGGCGGCTTCGAGCGCCAATTTCCCGTCATTCGCCTGCTTGTGACCGAGCGGGATGTAACAGGCCTCAAAGGGCGCCAGCGCCAGCGAAACACCGACGAGCTCCGCCCGCATGGCGTCAAGCGAGGTCGTTTCGGTATCGACGGCAACCGCCCCGGCCGCGACCGCTCGGTCGATCCAATCTTTCAGCGCTGCCGTCGTCTGCACGAGCGAATAGGCGGCGGGTTTTTTCTCCAATGATGGTTTTGGGACCGCCTTAGAAACCGCGGTCCGCGGTCCCGGAGTTTCAGGTGTCGAAGCGAGGGCTTCGGCTTTCGCCGCCAATTTCGCTTCGACTCGCGGGATCAGCCGTTTGAAATCCTGATCGTGGAGGAATTGCATGAGCACGGCGGGATCGGGTGCCCGCACGCCAAATGAATCGAGGAGAACGTCAACGGGCACATCGTCCTTGAGCTTCACCAGCTGGCGGGACATTCGCGCCTCGTCGGCGTGCTCGATCAAAAGCTCGCGGCGCTTTGGCTGCTTGATCTCGTTGGCGCGCTTCAGCAGCGTATCGAGATCGCCATAGGCATTGATCAGCTCGGCCGCGGTCTTGACGCCGATGCCGGGAATGCCGGGAACGTTGTCGGTCGAATCGCCGGCCAGCGACTGCACGTCGACGACTTTTTCCGGCAGGACGCCGAAGCGCTCTTTGACTTCCTCGGGACCTATCTTCCGACTTTTGATGGGATCGAACATGACGACCCCGGGCCGGACCAGTTGCATCAGGTCCTTGTCGGCGGAAACGATGGTCACCTCGGCGCCCTGTTCGCGCCCCATCCGGGCATAAGTCGCGATCAGATCGTCGGCCTCGTAGCCGCGCATTTCGACGGCGGGGAGATTGAGGGCGCGGGTGGCTTCCCGGATCAGGGCGAATTGGGGGATCAGCTCTTCCGGCGGTTCGGGGCGATTGGCCTTATAGGCGGGGTAAATTTTGTTGCGGAAGGTTTCGCGGGCGGCGTCGAAGATGACGGCGATGGCGTCGGCATCGGTGTCTTCAACCAGCTTCATCACCATCTGGGTAAAGCCGTAGACCGCACCTGTTGGCGTGCCATCGGCGCGGGTCAGAGGCGGCAGCGCATAGAATGCGCGAAAGATGTAGCCGGAGCCGTCGACGAGATAAAGGTGACGCGGTCCGCTCAAGGCGCGGCGGCCTCGCCTCTTTTGGCGCGCAGCACGTAGCGGCGGCTGCAATAAGGACAGACGATCTCGCCCTTGGGCGAGAGATTGAGATAGACCACGGGGTGGCCGAGCTTGCCGCCGTCGCAGGCGACAACCGGATCGGTAACGTAGATGGTTTCGATCGGTTCCATAATCGTGAAGATTTCAACAGTGAAGATGCGGAGTGGTTGACCCTTTTGCAGCCCGGATGATAGCCATTGCCGCGGCACAATCAACCGCCGCCCCAGCTCTCGCGAATCGGCCCTCATGAATCATCAAAAAGCCCCCGAAAATGGCTCGGCACCTCAGTTTGCCGTGGAAGCTGCCGGATTGAGCAAGACCTATCGGGGCTCAAAGCACCAGCCGGGCAAGCCGGCGCTGATCGATGTGGACCTATCCATTCCACGAGGCTCGATCTTCGGGCTGCTGGGACCCAATGGCGCCGGTAAGTCCACTTTCATCAATATTCTGGCCGGGCTGGTGATCAAGACCGCGGGCACGGTCAAGGTCTGGGGTTTCGATATCGACGCCGAGCCGATGCAGGCCCGCTCGGCGATCGGCGTGGTGCCTCAGGAACTCAATATCGACCCGTTTTTCACGCCTTTCGAGCTATTGGAGCTCCAGGCAGGGCTCTACGGCGTGCCGTCCGCCCGCCGCCGCACCAAGGAAATTCTCGAATCGATGCGGCTCTCGGCCCAAGCCCATGCCTATTCCCGGACGCTTTCCGGGGGCATGCGCCGTCGGCTGCTGATCGCCAAGGCGCTGGTCCACGCACCGCCGATTTTGGTCCTCGACGAGCCGACGGCGGGCGTCGATGTGGAACTTCGCCAGCAGTTATGGGTTCAGGTTCGCGAGCTGAATGCGCGGGGGATTACCATTCTGCTCACCACGCACTATCTGGAAGAAGCAGAACGGCTCTGCGACCGTATCGCCATCATCAATCACGGGCGGCTGATTTGCTGCGAAGAAACCGCGACATTGTTGCGCCGCCTCGACCGCAAGGAGCTGGTCATCACCGTTGGCCAGGACCTGACCGCGGTGCCACAATCGCTCGCCCCTTTCGACGCGGAGATCAAACCGGACCGCCGGCTCCTCATCCGCTATCGCAAGAGCCGGACCACGGCCGCCGAAATCCTGGCGGCGGTGCAGAAGGCGGGTCTCGATATACTCGATCTTTCGACCGAAGAATCGGATCTGGAAGATATCTTCCTTCAGCTCACCCGATCGCAAGTTAACGGCATTTCAGCGTGAGACTGGATAGAGTCCTATTGAACCTCGGGACGGTGTTGGCGCTTCTTGGTCCAGGATTGCTGGCCGCCTGCGCACCGCGCTTTGCACCACCCGGCCCGACCATTGGAGAGCCGCAATTGCAAGATCATCGCTTCATCACTCGCGACGGACTCGATCTTCCGGTTCGCTTCTGGCTGCCCGACGGCGCGCCCAAAGCGCTCCTGGTCGCCCTTCACGGCTTCAACGATTACGCAAACTCCTTTGTCGAGCCGGCGAATTTCTGGCGGCGTGCCGGAATCGGAACCTATGCTTACGATCAGCGCGGCTTCGGCAAGACGGATAATCCCGGCTACTGGCCGGGAATCGATGCGCTGACCGGCGACGCGACCGACATGGTGCAAATTTTGCGCCGCCGCTATCCCGACGTCCCCGTCTATTTGCTGGGCGATTCCATGGGTGGCGCGGTTGCCGCGGTGACCGCAGCCAATGGATCGCCCGGTGCGGTTGACGGCATTATTCTGATGGCGCCGGCGGTCTGGGCGCGCGACACGATGAATCCGTTTCAAAGCGGATTGCTGTGGGTGGCGGCCCATTCGGTCCCCTGGATGACGGTGAGCGGGCGAGGATTCGACATTCAACCGTCGGACAATATCGCCATGCTGCGCGCTCTTTCGCGCGATCCGCTGGTCCTCAAGGACGCGCGGATCGATACGCTTTACGGTTTGGTCGATCTGATGGATACGGCGATGGCCGACGCCGCGAAACTTCGCGGGCCGGTGTTCGTTCTTTATGGCGATCGCGATGAAGTTGTGCCGCGCGAGCCGATGATGGAATTTCTTCGCCGCCTGACGGATGCGGACGCGCAATTGCGC
>JBGOXX010000064.1:0-11843 GCA_041479345.1 Alphaproteobacteria bacterium | reverse complement strand
GCGGGCACGGCGCTTGGCCAAGCGCTTCTGGCCGGGCGCCTTAACGCTTGTCCTGCCGCGGAGCAAAGACTGCCCGGTCTCGCTTCTCGCCTGTGCTGGGTTGGATACGATTGCCGTCCGGGTGCCGGGCCACGAGACGGCACTGGCGCTCCTAACCGAAACTGGGAGGCCCTTAGCAGCACCCAGCGCCAATATTTCGGGGACCGTCAGCCCGACCACGGCGGCCCATGTGGAAACCGGGCTCGGGCCGAAAATCGCCCTCATTCTCGACGGCGGGCCGTGCCGAATCGGCGTCGAATCCACGGTGCTCGATCTCTCCGAGGAAACGCCGCAGCTGCTGCGCCCGGGCGGCATCACTCGCGCCGAGATCGAAAGCGTGATCGGCAAACTTCCGCCCGAATCCCCCGAGGCCGAGAGCGGCGAAGCGGGGGCCGGCGAAGCGGCGGAGAGGGAAAGGCCGCGCTCACCGGGCTTGGCGGGCCGACATTACGCGCCTTCGGTTCCGCTGCGTCTCAATGCCGCCGCCGGGCCCTTTCGCGCTGACGAGGCTCTGCTCGCCTTTGGAGCCAATCCGCCGCCGGGATACAAGACGACGCTCAATCTGAGCGCCGCCGGCAACCTCACCGAAGCCGCCGCCAATCTTTTCGCCATGCTCCGGAAACTGGACGCCGGCGGATTCGGCGGCATTGCGGTGATGCCGATCCCCGGCAACGGGCTCGGCGAAGCGATCAACGACCGGCTTCGCCGCGCCGCCGATCCGGCGCTTGCGGCGACCGCGGGCAACGGTCAAATTGAATCTCGTTCTCCCAGGCGAGTGCGATGAGACGAGCACAATGAGACGGCGAAATGAGACAGCGGGCTAATGCCGATGGCTCCCACAACGGCGCAATCAGCGGATAGTCGGAACGAGGCCATGGCGCGCATCGCTGATGTCGTCGGCCCGAAGGGCGTCGTGCGTCCGGAAGACGCGGCGCCGTATCTGGCCGATCAGCGCGGGCTCTATCGCGGCCAGGCGGCGCTCGTCGTGCGCCCGTCGACCGTCCACGAGGTTTCCGAGATCGTGAAGCTGTGCGCCGCGGCGCGCATCCCGATTGTCCCGCAGGGCGGCAACACCGGTCTCGTCGGCGGCGCGGTTGCCGGCGAAAACGAGCTGCTGCTCAATTTGGGACGGCTGAATCGCATCCGGAGTGTCGATCCGCTTAACAATACGTTAACTGCCGAAGCCGGCTGCGTGCTCGCCGACATCCAGACGGCGGCCGACGAAGCCGACCGTCTGTTCCCGCTCACCATGGCGTCCGAGGGGAGCTGCCAGATCGGCGGCGTGCTGTCGACCAATGCCGGAGGGACGGCGGTGCTCCGTTATGGGACGGCCCGCGATCTGGTGCTGGGTCTCGAAGTGGTGCTCGCCGACGGCCGGGTGCTCGACGTCATGACCGGCTTGCGCAAGGACAACACCGGCTACGACCTGAAACAGCTTTTTCTCGGCGCCGAAGGCACGCTCGGCATCATCACCGCCGCGGTGTTGAAGCTGTTCCCCAAGCCGCGGGAAATTGCCACCGCCTTCGTGGCGCTGCGCGACCTCGATGCGGCGCCGGAATTGCTGGCGCGGGCGCGAGCCGTTTCCAACGATTCCGTCATCGCCTTCGAGCTCCTCTCGGGCTTCGCGCTGTCGCTGGTGCTCCGCCACATCCCGGGTGCCGCGAACCCGCTGTCCGGCCGATTCGACCAGCTGGCGCTGATCGAAATGGCCACCACCGACGCCGATGCCGGGCTTGGCGAACGCTTCGAGCGGCTGCTCGGCGCCGCCCTCTCGGAAGGGCTCATTCGCGACGCTGCGGTGGCCCTGAACGAGACGCAACGGCAAGCCTTCTGGCGCCTGCGCGAGAGCCTTCCCGAAGCGCAAAAGCGCGAAGGCGCCAGCATCAAGCACGACGTGGCGGTTCCGGTTTCGGCGGTGCCGGCGTTCATCGCCCGCGCCACTGAAGCGGTCGAGCTCGAGATGAAAGGCATCCGCGTGGTCGCCTTCGGCCATGCCGGCGACGGCAATATTCATTTTAATTTAACCAAGCCGGAGGAAGTTGAAGACGCGGTTTTCTTGGCGCGCTGGATGCATTTCAACCGCATCGTCCACGACATCGTCCGGCAGTTCGGCGGCACCATCAGCGCCGAACACGGTATCGGCCGCCTGAAGCGCGAGGAGCTCGCGCGCACCGCCTCGCCGCTCGAAATCGAGGTGATGCGGCGGCTCAAGGCGACGCTCGATCCTCTCGGCCTCCTCAACCCCGGCAAAATTTTCTGAGCGCTCGGGAAATTTTCCGCCCCGAACCGCCGCGCGCCGTGAATCGACTCGCCAAGCCGAAGATTCTAGGTAAGATCGCCATCGGGTTGGGAGACGAATCGGGAGCCGAGCGAGACGGTCGACGGCGGTGAAGGGCACGGTCGAGAATTTTTTCTTGCAATCCTTTTTCGGATACCCCATTAAACGCGAAGTGCATTTTTTTGCGACGCACTCATAAGCCGGTGGCCCCGGCGGTTTGGCCTGGGAGGGGGAGTTGGCGACAAACGTCTCTTTTTTGGGTCCGGTTCACCGGAAAAAGAAATCCGATTCCAAAATGCTGGTCCAGCCCGTGACGTCTCTGTCGCGGCAGGAACTGATGGGGTCGGAGATGTTGCGCCAAGAGTTGGGGCAGCAGACGGCACCCGGGCATCACGGCGTCCAGAAGGATTATTTCGTCGAGCGCAACGGCCTTCGTTTTGCCGGTACGCATCTGCTCGTCGATCTCTGGAAGGCGCACAATCTCGACAATCTCGAAGTGATCGATCAGATGCTGCGCGAGGCGGCCGCCGTTGCCGGTGCCACGCTGCTGCATATCCACCTCCATCACTTTTCGCCCAATGGCGGCGTCTCGGGTGTGGCGGTGCTGGCCGAATCGCACATTTCCATTCACACCTGGCCGGAGCGTGAATTCGCGGCGATCGACATATTCATGTGCGGCGCCTGCGACCCGTATAAGGCCATTCCCGTCCTGCGGCGGATGCTAGCGGCCGATTGGGTCCAGCTCAACGAGCAGAGGCGGGGCTTGATGCCGTGACCTGGTTCTCGGAAAAGCTCCACGCCAATTACCAGCTCCAGCTCCACATAACCCAGACCCTCTTCCAAGAAAAAACCGAGCACCAGGATCTCCAGATTTTCGAGAACCCGGTGTTCGGTCGCATCTTGGCGCTGGACGGCATCATCCAAACCACCGAAGGCGACGAGTTCATCTATCACGAGATGCTCGCCCATGTGCCGATTCTGGCGCACGGCGCGGCCAAGCGGGTTTTGATCGTCGGCGGCGGCGACGGCGGAATGCTCCGGCGCGCCCTGATGCATCCGGGAATCGAGGCGACTTTGGTCGAAATCGATCCCGGCGTGATCGATCTCTGCCGGAAATACCTGCCCGCCATCGGCGAAAACGCTTTCGACGCGCCGCGGGCCAAGGTGGTGATCGCCGACGGCGCCCAATACGTCGCCGAAACCGCCGACCGCTACGACGTGGCGATCGTGGACTCGACAGATCCCTTGGGTCCCGGCGAAGTCTTGTTCACCGCCGAGTTCTATAAGAACTGCAAGCGGTGTCTCAATCCGGGCGGCGTTCTCGTCACCCAGAGCGGCGTGCCGTTCCTGCAGAAGACCGAGCTCACGAATTCATACCGGCGTTTGAGCCAGCATTTCGCCGATGCGAGTTTCTTTGTGGCGCCGGTGCCGACTTATGCCGGCGGGTTCATGGCTTTCGGCTGGGCCACCGACAACAAGGAAACCCGGCGGCTTCCGGTCTCGACGATCGCCGAGCGCTTCGCCAAGGCCAAGCTCCAAACCCGCTACTACAATCCGGAAATCCACGTCGCCAGCTTCGCGCTGCCGAACTACGTCAAGGCGTTGATGGTCTAAGTTCCGGCCAGCGCCTTCTGGACGAGGGCGCCGGCTTCCGGCGGCATAGGCAATTCCAGCGCCGCTTTGTGACCTTTCTCCGACATCTTTTTCCAAGTCTTGCGGACGATGTCGACAATCTTTTCCGCGTCGTGCTGCTTGGCGAAATCGGCGAAATAGTTTTCCAGAAAAACGAGGCAGATGACATCTTCGAGGGTTTGCGCCTCGGCGTCCTGTTTCAGACGCTCCTTGCGCAAGAGCGCCTGAACGCGGGCGATCGTTAGCTCGTCGTAACCGAGTTCGCCGAGAATGCCCCCCGCCAGCGTGGCGTGGAAATTCTTCAGATCGGTCCGCCATTTCAGATAGCCGATGCGGTCCATCGGATAATCCGAACGGGGAATTTTCCAGCGCTTGATGTGCTGGGCGCGAACCGCCAGCTTTAGCGCCTCGGAAGCCGACGGCTCGAATTTCTCCAGCCAGCGCGTCATCTGCTCGGCATAGACGAGCTCTTTCGGCCGGCCGCTCTGCGGATCGCGGTTGGGATCCTGCGCGTTTTGGGCGTCGAATTCGGCGATGGCCTGGGCGAATCGATCGGTCATGACGTTGGGTAGCTTAACACGCGATCACCGGCACTGTCCGGTTCCGGGTAGGAGCACGAAATCGAGAGACAGCAATCGCTTGACGCCGTACCGGTATGGCGCCGCCACCGATTGGCGCGTCGCCGAATCCGGAACAGTGGCTCCGAATGCCGCTTCCAGAAATAGCGGGAGGTGTCTTGGCATCGCCTCCCCGTCGCGGGCGTTCCAAATCACCAGGCATTGCCCCCGGGCATCCGGCGCCGGGCCGGGCGGGACGTAATAATCATAGATCGGAGTGGCCACCCGCGCCTCCGGGAAAACGAGACGGAAATTTCCGGCGATGTGCTCGTCGCCCGCGACAATCGTGCCGCCGGAAAATCCTTGCTGCGCAACCAGCCTCGCCAGTTCGGGATAAGGTGCTTGCAAGCGGCATCGGCCGCAATAGCCGAGAAAGCCTTGAGCCAGCAATACGCCGAGCACGGCCAAGGCCGTGGCGCCCAGGACGCCGGCCCAAATTTTCAACTGGCGGGCCGTGAATCCGGCGTCCTGCACCCGGCAAAAGAAATAGAGCGGGAAAAGGATCAAGACGGCGTGCATCCACCGGCTCTTATATTGCGTGACGCCGGCGGCGAGCACGCCGATCAGCACGATCGCCGCCATGGCGATGAAAAAATGCTCGAGCAGCTTCCGGTAATTGAGCGCGCCCAATGCGGGCGGGCCCAATGCGGACATGCCCGATGCGGACATGCCCGATGCGGATTGGCCCAATGCGGACGGGCGGGGGGCGGCAGTAACCGCGCGGGGGAAAGTCGCGACCGCGAAAACCCAGAATGGTGCCAAGAATCCGACGATGGCGACGGCAAGCTTCGACAACCCGGAGATGACACCGGGGAGATAGGCCGTGCCGCCGCCGCGACGCATGGCGTCCCGGTACAGCGAGCCCATTCCGTGACCGCCGTGGAAACCCCAAAGCAGGAACGGCAGCATGATTGCGGCAAGGGGCAAAAATGCCAATACGATTCGCGGGCTGAAAAGACGGCGGCGCGCCGGTTCTTGGCAAAGCCCCGCCGCGATGAGGGCTCCGGCAAAGGCCGGGAAGCCCCATTTCGACAGCAAGCCGGCGGCCAAGGCCGCGCCGAAAAACAAATAGTCTCGATTTTCCCCGCGCCGGGTCATCAACAGGAACGCGTAGAATGTCGCGGCACAGGACGCGGTCAACAGCACGGTATTGGTGAAGCCGACATGCATGCCGTAGCCGATCGTGTAAATCAGCGACGGCGATAATGCGGCGGCGAGGACGAGCCGGCGATCGGTGAAAATCTCCCGCGCGCTCAGGTAATAGAACACGTAGCCCAGGGCCACGAGCATGTATTTGACGAGAAAGACCGACGCGACGGTGACGCCGAAAACCCGGAACGCGCCCCACAGCAGCCACGTATAGAGCGGCGGCTGGCGGTAGTAATAACTCCACTGCAGATTCTGGGCGAAGATTGTTTCGGCCACGTCATCGACGGCGATCGCCGATGATATCGCCAGGCGCAAGGCGAAATGGATCACGATGTATAGGGCGAGAAGCGCCGCAAATCCCTGCCACTCAAGCGCCAGTTCCGGGAGACGCGGCGCAACGGTCGTTTTGTTCATGCCCCAGAATCCATCGCGGAACCCATCGCCGCACCGCCCGCTATGCTATAACCCGGCGCCAATATGGGGAGACCAGTGACGAACGAAACTATGCCGGAAGTACGGGGGCAGGAAGTGCCACGCGGGCAGGAAGCGTCACGGATTCCGCCCATGACGCTCGAAGAGAAGATCGTGAACACGCTGGTTCCCGCGGCGGTGTTGTGGCGTTATCGAGCGTGGAAAGCTTGGTCTCGCGGCGAATCGGAATTGCGGCTGTTACGGTATCTTGCCGATCCGGCGAAAACAAGCGTCGACGCCGGGGCCAACAAGGGCGTCTACACCTATTTCCTGAGCGGGCTTTGCCGCCACGTCTACGCCTACGAGCCGAACCCGAAGATCTTCGGCCTGCTGCGGCGGTCCGTGCACCGGCCGAATGTGACGCTGCGCGCCGCGGCCCTCTCGGATGTCACCGGCGAAGACCGGTTGATCGTGCCGAGGCGCAAGGCCGGCTATTCGAATCAATTGGCCTCGCTGCGAAAAAATAAATTCACCGGCGACGCCATCGAAGTGCCGGTCGAAACCCGGCGACTCGACGACGAAGACGTAGGCCAAGTCGGCTTCATCAAGATCGACGTCGAGGGATTCGAGCGGCAAGTTCTGATGGGGGCCCTCGAAACCCTGAAGCGCCATCGCCCCCGGCTGCTCATCGAAATCGAGGAGGCGCACACCGATGAGCCGATCGAAACCACCCTCGCCTTCGTCTGCTCGCTCGGTTACGAGGGTCTGTTCATGCTTGGCGGCCGGCTGATGACTCTGGCCCGATTCGACCCGGTGCGCCATCACCGCCAGGCGACAGCAGGGACCTTCGTTTACAATTTCATCTTCCTGCCGGTTTAAATCTTCGCTTGGATAGCCGGGGTTTGCTATCTGGTGCCTATGCCGACCGAGCCGCTCGAACTTTCCGTCGTCGTTCCGGTCTTCAACGAGGCCGAGAACATCTTGCCCCTGGCCGCCGAAATCGATGCGGCGCTGGCGGGCAGCCGGATCGCGTTCGAAATCCTCTATGTCGACGACGGCAGCAATGACGAGACGCCGGTGAGGCTGGCCGAAGCGCGGCGACGGTTTGCCCGGCTGCGGTCGCTCCGATTCAAGCGCAATTGCGGTCAGAGCACGGCGATCCGGGAAGGCGTCAAGGCGGCGCGCGGGCGATTGATCGCAACACTGGACGGCGACGGGCAGAACGATCCCGCCGATATCCCGAAGCTGCTGGCCGTCTTTCCGAAGGGCCTCTCCCCGTCCCCGCTGATCGCCGGATTGCGCCGCCAACGCCGGGACAATTGGCGACGGCGGATCTCGTCGCGCATCGCCAACACGATTCGCAGCCGAATCCTTGACGATCAGACGCCGGATACCGGCTGCTCGCTTAAGGTTTTCGAGCGCGACGCGTTTCTCGACCTGCCGTTTTTCGACCACATGCATCGATTCCTGCCGGCGTTGTTCCGCCGAGCCGGCCGTGACGTGGTGATGGTCGACGTCAACCACCGGCCGCGGGCGCGCGGCGTTTCGAAATACGGCGTATCCAACCGGCTGTGGATCGGGATTGTCGATCTCGTCGGCGTGCTATGGCTGCAGCGCCGCCAGAAATCGCCTGAAATTGTGCCTGAAATTGTGAAAGAAGACTGAGAGAGGAAAGACCGCGATGAACGCGAATACGATTTGGCTCGGCATCGGGTTCCTGGGCCAAGCCATGTTCTCCCTGCGATTCCTGATCCAATGGATTCACAGCGAGCGCCAGCGGCGGAGCGTCATTCCCGTGGCCTTCTGGTATTTCAGCGTCGCCGGCGGCGCGATCCTGCTTGCCTACGCCCTTTACCGGATGGATCCGGTATTCATTTTGGGGCAAGGGGCCGGCCTTTTGATCTACGGCCGGAATCTCTATTTCATCCGCAAGCAGCCGCCCGAATCACTCGCATGAGAATGGCGCCGGCGGGAAGGTTACTCCCGCATGAACGTCGGATTGGCGTAAACAGGGGCGTTTCGTGAGCAGCCCCTGCCCGATCTGCGGCGGCAAATCCGCGTTTTTAGGGAAAAAACACGGATTCTCGTTATCACGCTGTTCGACCTGCAGATTCGCGTTTTGCGACCCGATGCCGAGCAACGACCAGATCGCAGCGCTTTATCGCGAGGAAGTCGGCATCGCCGCCGATTCCTATCCCAAGGCCCGATCGCGATTCCGGCGCGCCTTCATCAAGGCGATCAAATTTGCCCGGTTCATTCGCGGCCACGATGTGATCGATGTCGGTTGCGGCGGCGGCTACGTGGCCGAAGCCATGCGGCGCATGGGCGGACGTTCCGCCGGAATCGACGTCAGCGAAAATTCAATCGCTTACGCCAGGCAGCACTTCCCGAATTGCGAATTCGCCGCGGCGACGCTGGAGGAATACGCCCGCAAGGACCGGAAATTCGATTTCGTCTATTGCTCGGAAGTGATCGAGCACGTGCCCGATCTCGATGCCTTCGTCACGTCGCTGGCGCAGATTTCGCGGCGCCGCGCGCGGCTCTTCGTCACGACGCCGGATATCGGCCATTGGCGGGTGCCGAAAGACATCGTTTCCTGGGATCCCGTCGATCCGCCGCGCCATGTGCGCTATTTCACTCATGCGAGCTTGCGGATAATCCTCGAGTGCCACGGCTTCGTCATCCGCCGGAAGATCTTCAAGGTGAAGCCGGGAGTGCAGGTCTTGGCGGAGCGGGTTTAGGCCGCCAGTTTCCGCGCCGCCAGCGCCATGGCGATGAGCGAGGTGCCGCCGAACAGCAGATCGATCCCGAACAGGAATCCCAGCGCCCACGCGAAGGCGCCCGGCAAGCCTGAGATGATGAGGGCGGCGAGAACCAGATCGACGATGCCGTTGACCAACAGCCACTCCCATCGGCCGGAGAGTTCGCGGCGATGGGACAGCGCGAGGATGATGGTCAGCACGCCGTCGGCGATGAAAAAGGCGATCAGCACGTAAGTCAGGGTGACTAGGCCCGCCAGCGGATTCCAGATCAACACGCAGCCGGCCAGCAAGGCGGCGATCGCCGACAGCAGCGACCAGCCGAATCCCGGCGCTTCCCGCGCCTTGAAGGTCATCACCAGGCCAACGATTCCGGCGACCAGGAACAGCCATCCCAGAAAGATCGTGGTGGCGAGGCCGGCGACAAGGGGAACCATGATCGCGGCAATGCCGAGCAGGACGAGGATGATTCCCTCGGCCAGAAACACGCCCCAATGATCACGCATGGATTTGGTAAGCGCGGCGGCTAAATCGGAATTGCCGGCGGATGGCGACATCGCTTGTCCCCCTTGCGGGCTTTGGCCCCCTTGCGGGCTTTGGCCCCCTTGCGTGCTCTGGGCCCGTTTTTTCGATTGTTGCCGAAAGTCTAGCACCAGCGGCAAGCGCGCGGATAGCGGGGTCGTCGAGCCTTGATGGGGATGAATCCGGATCGGCGTCACGCGAAATTCACGGGACGGCGAAATGCCCGGGAAATTAATGACTAGGAAATTTGAGAATCCAGTCGCGGAATTTTGTTGCGGACCCGGGGGGCGATCCCGGAGGAACGTGCAAGGCCTACCTGGCCAAAACCCGTCTACAACAAAACCGTCTACAACAATCGGCTGAATAAAACGCGATTGCTAGAACCCAACCCGCGCCTGCGGCTAAAATCCGTCCACGCCTGCGGCTAGAAGCCGAAAGTCAGGCCCATTTCGACATTGTGGCTGCCGTATTCGCCCGACGAGCCGCGGATCTCCGGCGCCGTCGTGGCGAAATACCGGTAACCCGTACGGATCGAAATGTTGTCGGTCAGCGCGTAGCGCACGCCGCCCATGAACTGATAGGCGAAGACCACGTCGTTGTTGTCGACATGCAGCCGGTCGCTCGCCGCGGTGACATTGGCCAGACCCAGGCCGCTGCCGATATAGGGCGTGAAGGCGCTCTTGGTGTCGTAGTCGTAGAGCACGTTGAACATGCCGGAGAGGGCGGAAATATGCCCGTCCACATCGCCGGTAAAGCGGGTGCCGTAGGCGCCGCCGGAAACCTTGTTGAGGCCGTTGCGGCGATAACCGAGCTCGGCTTCGGTGCGCAACCCGTTTTCCCAAGCATAGCCAAGCGCGCCGGTGACCCCGAAACCGGGATCGGTGGCCAGCTCGCCCTTGCCGCCGGGAATGATTCCATCCTTGATCGTCTGTTCCTGCATGAGCGCAAACTGCCCGCCGAAATCGACGTACCAGCCGCGATTGGGGCCATGCTCCTGCGGCGGCTTTTGCGCAACGCTCTTGCTCGCCGGCAAGACCGGGCCTTGAACCGCACCGGAATCCCCGTTCACGCTCTTATCCGAATCCAGACTTTTGTCCGAACCCGGGGCTTTCGCATCAGGGCCTTGGGCGAAGGCGGGCCCGCATAACGTCAACAAGGCCACCGTCAACACGAACTTCTTCATGCCGCTTCCCTCCTGGAAATCCGCCTTACCCAAGGCCAGGATGCGACATTACCGTGGCATTACTTAATACTTCGTTTTCGCGATAAGTAATTCTCAAGTATTGGAAACAGTTCTATTGGTATTTGCATAAAATTTTAGGCGATTTGACGCGACTCGCGGCGATCACCCCCCTCCTAACCTCCCCCGCAAGGGGAATTATATACTTGACAAAAGAGCGGACAAGGTGAGAATTGCAACTTAGGGGCGATTCTATCCTGAGCCGTACATGCCTGATGTGAAGCTGATTGGTCCTGCGGACCTTCTCTTCGATACAGCGAATCCACGCCTATCTGAGCCGAACAAAGGCCAGCGAGAGGCGTGGCGCGCGATTGCTACGCGGCTGGACCGTAGGCTACTGCGACTCGCCCAAGACATCGTTGCATATGGGATCGACCCATCCACCCTCCCAATTGTGATGTCATCCGGCGACGACGCCAAGCGATACGTCGTGGTCGAGGGCAACCGTCGGCTGGCCGCACTCAAGTCACTGGAAAACCCGGAGGCAATTGTAGGCGCTGTTCCGCAATCGACCCTCACGGAAATGCGCGCTCTCAGCAATAAGTATCGCGAAAGCCCGGTCGAGCATATCCGCTGTCTCGTTGTAAAGGACAAGGCTGAATCGGATCATTGGGTAGAATTGCGTCATTCTGGTCAAATGGAAGGCGCCGGGATCATTCCATGGGACGCCGATGATTCGTCACGCTGGCGCGCGCGCTCGGGAAAATTTGAGTTTCATACCCAAATTCTGAACTGGCTAGAGAATAGTGGCCATCTCACCCCTGAGATGCGGAGAGGCCGCTGGACAACGACGTTTAGGCGTCTGGTCGCGACTCCCGAGGTTAGGGCGAAACTCGGCATTGGGCTAAGTAATGGCGAATTGCAAATTCTTGGAAATCCCGCCCGTGTCGCCAAAGCCTTATTGCATGTCGTGAACGATGTGCGCAGCGGCGAGACGACATCCCGCACTGCTTCGTCAAAACGAGATCGTCTCCGTTATGCTCGGAATCTGCCGGAAAGCATTGTTGTCCCGGTCGAGAAAACTGAGACCAAACCCGGAGGCCGCGGCAACCCTCAGAGGCTGTTTGAGAATGGCTTGAAGGTTTCGTCTGTTCGTGATTCAAGCTGTGGATGTGGAACACAGCGACGCGCGGCCGGATGGTGGCCATTGAGAAGAAGACGAAGCGGTATCCGAGCGACCTGACCGAAGAGGAATG
>JBGOXX010000063.1:0-11938 GCA_041479345.1 Alphaproteobacteria bacterium | reverse complement strand
TCCTTCGAGGCGAAGCGGCGGATGGCTTCGTTGATGCTCCAGAACTTGACCCAGCAATTCGGGAAGGGCTCGGATCAAGGGCGCAAACAACCGGTCGACTTCGGAGGCCCGTAATCCCGGATCGAATTCGTCGAGCAGCGCATTGAAAGGTGTCACGCCGAGTTTTTCCGATTTGGCTTTCGCGGATTCGCGCGTCAAATCGAGGACGTTCTGCAATAAAGGCCGCACGGATTTGAAGTCCGATGCGGCACGGGCTTTGCGCCACGTCATTTCGCATTCGGAAACGGCTTTGGCCAAGGCTTCGGTCAGTTTCCCATCAATGGCGCTGGCATGGAGCCATTGCCGGCGCATCTCGGCGAGATTGGCCGCCTGCCAGGAATCGAGCTTGCCGCCCGCCTGGGCTTCGCCGAGCCAATCCTCGATTTCGGCGGCGGTCAGCCACTCATGGCAAAGAACCTTGAGGGTAGCCATCTGCTCCGAGCGGCCGGAAGCAGCCCCCATCGGCATCATGGTCGACATGTCCCAATGCAAGAGGCTATCGACATCGCGCAGAACGGCGATGCGTTTGAAACGTTCTTCGAGCCGCTGATAAGCCGTCGCCGGCATGCCCAACTTTCCGAACCGAATTTCCGATTTGAAAGGACGTTTCCCGCGCTAAAGAAACGGCTGCAAGATTAGTCCGGCTTCACCCGATGATAGATCAGGTAAATTACCATGAGGGCAATCGCGAAAGAATACCAGGTGATCGCATATTGCAGATGATCGTTGGGAAGGTCGATCATGGTCTGGCCGCCGATCGGCGTCCCTCCCGGATTGGGTGCCGGACCGGCATCGATAAAATAAGGGCGGACGTTGGCGAGACCGGCATGGGCCGCCATCGCCGGGATATCGACAAAGAACCAGAAATTCTGGTCCGGCTGGTTGTCGGGCACGAACCATCCGGCGTGCTGATTGCCGCGGATCAGTCCTTCGACGGCGATATCGCCCGCCACCTGCCCATCGGTGCGGGATTTCGGGTCCTTGCGGTCCAGGGGAATCCATCCGCGGTCGACAAGCGTGACAAAACCGTCATCGCCGGCAAAGGGCGTTACCACGTGATAGCCGACATTGCCGTTGAGCGAGCGCGCGGCGAGATACATTTCCTGGCCGTGAAGGAAATGCCCGGTCAGCGTCACATGCCGGTATTCGATCTCCTTGATGTCGGAGAAGGCTTGCGGCGGTGCGATCGCCGGACCGCCGATCCGTTCGCTCCGTTCGGCAATGAGCGCCAATTTCCATTCCAGCCTCTCCACTTGCCACGTGCCGAGCGCCAAGAGAATGATCAGCGACGGAATGGTGAAAAGGGTGGGGCCGAGGGTTGGCCGAAAACGGAAACGGCCGATGCCGAATTCGAAATTAAGCGGGCGGCTCGCCATAATCTTCCGAGCGATGTTTGAACTGAAGAGCAATCAGCAGCGATTTCAACAGCTGCAGCAGATAGAGCGACAGGCCAATGATGACCGGCGGCCACAGCACGACATGAACCCACATGGGCGGCGAATAGGATTCTTCAACCCATAGCGCTAGGCCTACCACGATCGCGCCGACGATGAGCACGATGAAGGCGACCGGGCCGTCGCCGGTATCCTGGGCCCCGAGATTGAGGCCGCAGACCGCGCAACGGTCGACGACCTTCAGGAAGCCCTTATAGAGCTTGCCCTCGCCGCAACGCGGGCAGCGGCTCAAAAACGCGGCGCGGAGCACCGGCACCGGTGCTCCGCGCTTTGTATTCATAGGGGCGCCTCGAAGCAGCGTATTACGAATGCCAGAACGGCCGCCAATAGACGAAGGTGAAGAGGAACAACCACACCACGTCGACGAAGTGCCAATACCAAGCCGCCGCCTCAAAGCCAAAGTGATGGGTCGGCGTGAAATGGCCCTTGATCGCGCGGATCAGGCAGACCGTCAGGAAGATCGAGCCGATGATCACATGCGCGCCGTGGAAGCCCGTCGCCATAAAGAAGGTCGAGGCATAGATGCCGTCCACGAAATTGAACTTCGCATGGATGTACTCATAGGCCTGCAATCCGGTGAAGGTGAAGCCCAGCAGGACCGTGACCAAGAGCCCGAGGATCAGGTGCTGGCGATTGCCTTCGCGCAACGCGTGATGCGCCCAAGTCACGGTGACGCCGGAGGTCAGCAAGATCAGCGTGTTGAGGAAGGGAACGTCCCAAGGATCGAAGGTTTTGCCGGCGAGGTTCACCGGCGGCCATTGGCCGCCCAGTGCCGCCGTCCGGCCGATCATCTCGGCGCTGGTCGCGCTGCCGGGATAAAGGCTCGCGTCGAAATAGGCCCAAAACCAAGCCGCGAAGAACATCACCTCCGAAGCGATGAAGAGGACCATGCCGTAGCGCAGGCCGATCTGGACGACGGCCGTGTGATCGCCGCCTTGGGCTTCCATAATCACGTCGCGCCACCAGCCGAACATGGTGAGCAGGATTCCGGCGACGCCGAGCATAAACAGCCAGTAGCTGTGCTCGTGCATCAGGCGAACGAGACCGGTGGTCAAGAGCAGCGCGGAGAGCGCCCCCACCGCCGGCCACGGGCTCGGATTGACTAGATGATAAGGATGTTTTGCGGCATGTCCGGCCATTGTCGTCTCTCTTTTTATCTGAATGGTTGGATCGCGGGATTAAATCGATGCTCTAAAAATCAGTTCACGGTTGCGGTCGGGATGTTGCTGCTCGCCTGGGCGCGCGGGTTCGCGCCGGGCACCGGATAGAAGGTGTAGGAAAGCGTGATCGTGCGAATCTGCGAAGCATCCGGGTCGTCGACGATCTTCGGATCGACGAAGAAGGAAACCGGCATCTCCGCCTCCTGGCCCGCCGCCAAGGTCTGGGTGTTGAAGCAGAAGCATTGAATCTTGTCGAAGAAGCGCCCGGCTTCGTCCGGCGTCACGTTGTAGGCCGCGGTTCCGGTAATCGCATGATCGGTATTGTTCCGCGCCGTGAAGAAGGCCAAGCCGCGTTCGCCGATCCGAAGCTTCACCGAGGCGGGCGCGGTAAAGATCCAGGGCATGCCGGGACCGATTTCGGCGTTGAAGCGGACGGTAACGATCCGATCGAGCGCTTCCTTCGGCGCTTTCCGCGCGACCTGCGTCGTGCCTTGATAGCCGGTCACGCTGCAGAACAGGCGATAGAGCGGTACGCTTTCGACGACCAGCCCGGTCATTCCCGCCAGCACTCCAAGAAGGGCGGCGACGGTGATGGCTTTGCGTTGGCGAAGCCGTGCGCTCATCAATGCGCCCCCATCTTCACATAGGTGAGGAAATAGAAGAGCAGCGCCAGACCGGCGAGCACGGCCAGCATCGCCCAATTCTTGGCGCGCTGGCGTTTCTGCAGATCATCGTTATCCATCGCGCTCATGCCACCACCCGGCCCAACACCGGGCCTAAGAAATGGTCGGCGATCAACATGACGAAAATCAAAAACAGGTACAGGATCGAAAAGCCGAACAGCTGCTTCGCGCTTTTATCCGTGCCGTCGAACCACACCTTGACCGTGAGCCCCAGAAACACGAAGCCGAGGAGCACCGCGGCGACGCCGTAAAGTGCGCCCGACGTTCCCAAAATCGCCGGCACGAGCGTCACCGGCACCAGCAACAAAGTGTAGAGCACGATCTGCTTCTTGGTCTCGCGTTTACCCGAGACGACGGGAAGCATGGGCACCCCGGCCCGCGCGTAATCGGTGCTGCGGAACAACGACAGCGCCCAGAAATGCGGCGGCGTCCACATGAAGATGATGGCGAATAACGCCAGCGAGGTCAGGCTCACATCGCCGGTCACCGCCGCCCAGCCGATCATCGGCGGGAAGGCGCCGGCGGCGCCGCCGATCACGATGTTCTGCGGCGTGCGGCGCTTCAGCCAGATCGTATAGATGAAAACGTAGAAGCAGATCGTCAGCGTCAGCAAGGCGGCCGCCGTGTAATTGACCGCAAGCCCCATCGTCAACACCGCGCCGACCGCCAGTACGACCCCGAAGCCGAGCGCATCGCCGGGCGCCATCCGGCCTTGCGGCAACGGGCGGCGCATGGTGCGATCCATGCGCGAATCGAGATCGCGTTCGTACCACATGTTAATCGCACCCGAAGCCCCCGCCCCCACCGCGATGCAGAGCACGGCGATGACAGCAAGGAACGGATGGATGTGCCCGGGCGCCACGATCAAGCCCGCGAACCCGGTGAAAACCACGAGCGACATCACCCGCGGCTTCAGCAGGACGACGTAATCGCCGAGCGGCGTGGCGTATTCCGGCGCGCGCCCGGCAATTCCGACCGAGTTTTCAGACAAGACCGTCGTCTCCTTCTCTTAGCCCCGCCGCCCTATTTGATCTGCGGCAGCTCTTCGAAGGTGTGGAACGGCGGCGGCGAGGACACCGTCCATTCGAGCGTCGTCGCCCCCGGACCCCACGGATTGGCCGCGGCTTTGGCGCCCGCCGTGAAGGTACGGAAGAGCAGGAACAGGAAGACGAGAACGCTGAAGGCCGAAATATAGGAGCCGAACGAGGCCACCATATTCCATCCGGCGAAGGCATCCGGGTAATCGGGGATACGCCGGGGCATGCCAGCCAATCCGAGGAAGTGCATCGGGAAGAAGGTCAGGTTCACGCCGATGAACAGCAGCCAGAAATGAAGCTGGCCGAGCTTTTCCGGGTATTGGCGGCCCGACATCTTGGGCAGCCAGTAATAGAAGCCGGCGAAGATCGAGAACAGGGCTCCCATCGACATCGTGTAATGGAAGTGCCCGACGACGTAATAAGTATCGTGGAGCACGACGTCGACGCCGGCATTGGCCAGCACGACGCCAGTAACGCCGCCCACGGTGAACAGGAAGATCATCCCGATCGCGAACAGCATCGGTGTTTTGAATTGAATCGAGCCGCCCCACATGGTGGCAATCCAGGAGAAGATCTTGATGCCCGTCGGCACCGCGATCACCATCGTCGCCGCGGTAAAATAGGCCCGCGTATCCATGTTGATGCCGGCGACGTACATGTGATGCGCCCACACCACGAAGCCGATGGCGCCGATCGACACCATCGCATAGGCCATGCCGAGATAGCCGAACACGGGCTTGCGCGAGAAAGTGGAAACCACCTGGCTGACGATGCCAAAGCCGGGAAGGATCAAGATGTACACTTCCGGATGGCCGAAGAACCAGAACAGGTGCTGATAGAGCACCGGATCGCCGCCGCCGGCTGCATCGAAGAAGTGCGTGCCGAAATTGCGGTCGGTGAGCAGCATCGTGATCGCGCCGGCCAGAACCGGGAGCGACAGCAACAGCAGGAAGGCGGTCACCAGAATCGACCACACGAACAGCGGCATCTTGTGCAACGTCATGCCCGGTGCCCGCATGTTGAAGATGGTGGTGATGAAATTGATCGCGCCCATGATCGAAGAAGCGCCCGCCAGATGCAGGCTGAAGATCGCCATATCGACCGCGGCACCCGGGTGGCCGGAGGTCGACAGCGGCGCATAGACCGTCCATCCCGTTCCGGCGCCCTGGCCGGTAAAGGCCGAGCCGAGCAACAGCAAGATCGACGGAACGAGGAGCCAGAAGCTGATGTTGTTCATGCGCGGGAACGCCATGTCGGGCGCGCCGATCATGAGCGGCACAAACCAGTTGCCGAAGCCGCCGATGAAACCCGGCATGACCATGAAGAACACCATGAGCAGGCCGTGAGCCGTCATCACCACGTTGTAAAATTGGGTATCGTGGAAGTACTGCAATCCGGGTTGTGCCAACTCCATTCGGATCATCAGCGAGAACGCGCCGCCGATGAGGCCCGCCACGACGGCAAAGAACAAGTACATCGTACCGATGTCCTTGTGGTTGGTGGAAAACAGCCACCGCTTCCAACCGGTCGGATGGTCGCTGTGGGCTTCGGCTTTTCCGTAACTCATGGCTCGCGTCCTTATCGTTGAAATCTTGCGTTAGCGATTGACCTCGGCCAGCTCTTTCGCCGGCGCGGGCTCTTGATTCTGCGCTTTGAATTTCTCGGGAGCGGCTTTTGCCCAGGCGGCAAAGGCTTCCTTCGAGACCGCTTCGATCCGGATCGGCATGAAGCCGTGATCCTGGCCGCAAAGCTCCGAACATTGGCCGTAATAAGTGCCTTCATGCTCGATCTTGAACCAGGTTTCCTGCAAGCGGCCCGGAACCGCGTCGGTCTTGACGCCGAAGGCCGGCACCGCCCAGCTGTGAATCACGTCTTCGGAGACGAGCTGAACCCGGACCACGGTATCGACCGGAACCACCACCGGGTTGTCGACGTCGAGAAGGCGGATCGGGATATTGCCCTTGTCGTCCTTATCGCCGGCGCATTCCTCGGTGGTGCGGCACTTAATGAGGGAGTCGAAACCGAAATTACCCTGGTCGGGATAATTGTAGCTCCAGAACCACTGATGCCCGGTCACCTTCAACGTCATCTGCGCATCCGGCAGGCGTCCTTCGAAGAACAGGAGCTTGAAGGACGGGATCGCGATGTACACCAGGATCAGGATCGGAATCACCGTCCACAAGATCTCGAGCACCGTATTGTGCGAGGTCTTGGTCGGCGTCGGGTTCCGCTTCGCATTGAAGCGCACCATCACGTAGACGAGCAGCGCCATGATGAAGAGGGCGATCGCGGTGATGATGTAAATCAGCTCGTTATGAAAACTGACGATCTTTTCCATCGTTTCCGAGCCCGGCGGTTGCAAGTTCATTTGCCAAGGCTGCGGCAGAGTGACGGATTGAGCGAAGGCCAAGCCTGGAATGAATCCCACAAGGCTCGCTAAGGCAGCGAAAGCCGTCTTTCGAATCATATTTTTTCAGCCCCTATCAAGTTACCACCCGGCGGCCCGGCGCGGTATCCCCCCACACTTGATCCGCCGTAGCGTCCCCACGGCGCCGCTTAATTTTTATTGTTCGCGGCTGCCGGGTCAATTTGTGAACCCGAACCATACACATCCCCGCCCCCCGCCTCAACCGACTCGACCGCAAAATGACACTGGCCAGGCGGGACCGGAAGGAAGACACGAAAGCTTCTGAAAACGGCCGGGCGGGCTTAAGCCCCGGTTCATACCGCCAAGTCTATAAAGGGCCTGGCGCGTTGCGGCCGGCCGGCCGAGCGATTCGGGCCAAGTCGTTGATTGGCTTGGTCCGATCTGCGGCAATTCGCCGCAGCACTGCATGAACGGGCGTATAAGTCTGGCATGGAGGAACGTATCGCCGGACCTCGAAGCCGGGCGGCCGGGTTCCCATATCCCTAAGCGAATGCCGAGTGTCATAAGCCGGAAATGAATTGAGGAGCGTGTAATGGCGGATATCGCCGCAACCAAGCGTTTGTTCTTCGAACGGGCCGGGCTCGACCACGACCGGGTCCAGCACACTGTCGAAGATGCCCTGAAGGGTGCCGATGACGGCGAGCTGTTTCTGGAATACCGGCAATCGGAAAGCGTCACTTTCGATGACGGACGACTGAAGAACGCGAGCTTCGATACGTCGCAAGGCTTCGGCTTACGCGCCGTCACCGGCGAAACCACCGGCTTTGCCCATGCTTCCGAACTCAGCGAAGCGGCGATCAAGCGCGCTGCCGAAACCGTCAAGGCCGTTCGCTCGGCCCATGGCGTGGGGCTCGATGCCGGCCCCATTGGCACCAATCGCACGCTCTATACCGACAGCAATCCGCTTTCCGGCGTCGAATTCGCCGCTAAGGTCGGCCTCCTTGCCGAAATCGACGCCTATGCGCGGCGTCGGGATCCGCGGGTGCATCAGGTGATGGTTTCGCTGATGGGAAGCTGGCAGGCGGTTCATATCCTCCGGCCCGACGGTGCCGAGGTCGGCGATATCCGGCCACTCGTAAGGCTCAATATCTCGATCGTCGTCGAACAGGACGGGCGCATGGAAACCGGCAGCTACGGTTCCGGCGGCCGCATCGGCTATGACGGCTTCCTCGACGCCGGCAACTGGAAGAATTCCGTCGACGAGGCGCTGCGCCAGGCTCTGGTCAATCTCGAATCGGTGGATGCGCCGGCCGGCGAAATGCCGGTGGTGCTAGGCCCCGGCTGGCCCGGAATTCTCCTCCATGAAGCGATCGGCCACGGCCTCGAAGGCGATTTCAACCGCAAAAAGACGTCGGTGTTCGCTGGACTTTTGGGCGACCAGATCGCGGCCAAGGGCGTCACCGTTGTCGATGACGGTACGCTGCAAGACCGGCGCGGTTCACTCACCATCGATGACGAGGGCACGCCGAGCTCCTGCACCACCCTCATCGAAGACGGAAAGCTCGTGGGTTACATGCAGGACCGGATGAATGCGCGTCTGATGGGCGTTCGTCCGACCGGGAATGGACGCCGCGAAAGCTATGCCCATCCGGTCATGCCGCGGATGACCAACACTTATATGTTGGCGGGCAAGAATTCGCCCGAAGAGATCATCGCTTCGGTGAAGCGCGGGCTCTATGCGGTCAATTTCGGCGGCGGCAGCGTCGACATCACCTCGGGCAAATTCGTGTTCTCGGCCTCCGAAGCCTATCTCATCGAGAACGGCAAGGTGGGAAGGCCGGTAAAGGGTGCCACCCTCATTGGTTCGGGTCACGAAGTGCTGAAAGGCATCGAGATGGTCGGCAACGATCTGAAGCTCGATCCCGGCATCGGCACCTGTGGCAAGGAAGGCCAGCATGTGCCGGTGGGCGTCGGCCAGCCGACACTCCTGGTCAAGAGCCTGACCGTCGGCGGAACGGACGCCGAAGCGGCTTAAACCCGCTCCAACTCCGCCTTCACCGCACCCGACGTCTTCGACGGACCGCGATTGGTCAGCGTCACCTCGACCAGATTGTCCGAAAAGGTCGGCGAGTGGCCGAGATTGCAATATTTGTCCGAACTCACGGAATTTACCGTGTTGCCGGACCTACTCAAGCTGCTCCAATAGCCGAGCGTCGAGACGATGCAGCCTTGAAGCACGTCTTCGGTGATGACCGCATCGCCCTCGAAGGTGCCGCGCTCGTTGAAGACGCGGACCGGCGCACCGTCGGTGATATTCCGCGCTTCGGCATCCACCGGATGAATGAGAATAAACTGCTCGCCCTGGCCGCGGATTTTGTGCGGCTCGTTGGCATAGCAAGAATTCAAGAATCCGTGGCTCTTCGGTGAAATGATGTTCAACGGATAGCGCTTGGCGAGCTTCGCGTTGGAAACCGGCGATTCGTTCGGGGCGATAAATTGCGGCACCGGATCGACCGGCTCGCCGGGCTGCATCTCGTTGTAACCCTGGCGGAAAGGCGGGGCGATGAAATTGCCGCCGGCCGCAGCCGCCGACTTGAATTCGAATTTGCCCGAGGGTGTCGGGAATTTTCCTTCGGCATGAGGCGTACGCGTCATCGGATCGCCGATGGTCAAATGGGCGTAGCCCTTGTCATGCAGCAGATCATAGGTGATGCCCTTCATCACCGGGCTATTCCAATCGATGAAGTCCTTGATCATCTCTTCCGCCGGCATAGTGAATTGCCGGTCGGTGAATCCCATGAGCTGCGCCAGTTTTTGGAACAGCACGTAGTTCGGCAGGGATTCGCCGCGGGGTTCTATCGCTTTCAGATTCATCGTCAGATAGTGGTGGCCCCAGGACCACATCAGATCCGCCATTTCCGCCGCCATGCTCGCCGGCAGAATGATGTCGGCATAGGACGCGGTGTCGGTAATAAAGAGTTCGCTCACCACCGTGAACAAATCCTCGCGCTTTAGCCCGCGCACGATCTTGTTCTGCTCGGGGGCCTGCGACACCGGATTGGCGTTGTAGACGAACAGCGCCATGATCGGCGGATCGAGCTTATCTTCCAGCTCGTTATTCAGTGCGGCACCGAGTTTGAGTTGATTGATGACGCGCGTCCCCTTCGGAATGAAATCGGGGCGGCAGACATTGTCCCATTTCACCGCGAAGTCCCAGACCGGGAATTGCAGAATGCCGCCGCCCGCGTAGCGCCACTGGCCGGTCATCACCGGCAGCATGCAGGCCATGCGCACGGTATCGCCGCCGCCGGCATTACGCTCGAGTCCGACGCCGATGCGGATCGCAGCCCCCTTGGCCGCCGCATATTCGCGGGCGAGCTTGCGGATATCGTCGGCCGCAACGCCGGAAATGGCGGAGGCTTTTTCGACCGTCCATTCCAGGACTCGCCGCTTCATGTCGTCGAAGCCGACCGAGCCCTTGGCGATGTAATCGTGGTCGATCAGGTTTTCGTCGATCATCACCCGCATCATGCCGAGGATGAGCGCGCCGTCGGTTCCGGGACGCGGCTGCAAATGCCAGTCGGCTTTTTTCGCGGCTCTGATCCGCTGCGGATCGATCACCACCACTTTGGCGCCTTTCGCTTGCGCCTCGGCCACGAACGGCCAGTGGTGGAGATTCGTGCTCATGGTGTTGCACGCCCAGATGATGATGTATTTCGACGCGGCGAAACTTTCCGGGTCCATGCCGCCGGTCGGTCCCATGGTCATCAGATAGCCGGTCGACGCGCCGGAACCGCAGAAAGTTTTCTCGGAAACCGTGGCGCCCAGCTTGTTGAAGAACGCATCGCCAGCGGTCATGCCGTTGATCAGGCCTTCGTGGCCGAGATAGCTGTAGGGAAGAATGGCTTGCGCGTCGTATGTCGCGATGATGTCGGTCCAGCGGGTTTTGATTTCGCTGAAGGCTTCGTCCCAGGTGATGCGCTTGAAGGCGCCGCTGCCCTTGGGCCCGGTGCGGCGGAGCGGATAAAGCACCCGGTCCGGATTGTAATGATGCTCGGCGAAATCCTTCAGCTTCACGCAGAGCCCGCCCCGCGTGAACGGGTGATCCTTGCGGCCGGTCACTTCGACCAGGCGGTCGCCCTCGACGTGAAATTCCATGGCGCAGGTGTCGGGACAATCATGGGGGCAAGCCCCGTGAACGACCTTCCGTTCGGTGCTTTCCTTGCGCATAAAACCCTCCCGCGCCGATGGTTATTTTTGCTTATCAGATGATAGGCCGGAGCGATTAAGCCCGTCTACCGGAACGGCGGGGCCAGCGAAAAGCCGAGAGATCAGGCCTACTTCTTTTGGTTTTGGCGGCCTGCGCCGGCTTTGTTTTGGATTTGGCGGCCTGCGCCGCCTTTTCGGCGGTCGAATTCCCGGAATTCGTAAGCGATGAAACGCTCGACCATGGCGCGGAAGGCTTGTTCGGCGGCTTTCGGATCGAGGCCGAGTTTCTTGGCTTCCCTTTTCGCATGGGCGATCACGTCATTGATGCGGGCCGGATCGAAAACATCTTCCCGGCGGAGCTTGAGCTGCGCTGCCCGCCGCACGAACCCTGAGCGTTCGGCCATGAGTTTCATCAAGGCCCGATCGATGCGGTCGATCTGATCGCGAATCTCGGCGAGGCTGCGGCAGCTCTTCGCACTCTTTCGATTGACGTTTTTCTTCGCGCTCTTTCGGTTCGCGCGCTTCGTGGCACCTTTCCGTGCCGGAGTCTTTTTATTGGTGCGGGCCGCCATTCGCTTCATCCGGTCACTATCCGATCAATAAGCGAGTTCGGTAAAGGCGTGATCGACATTGCCGCCCCATCGGGTGCGATAGAGTTCAAGCAGGTCTTCGGCGGGGGTTTCACCGGAATCCGCAATGTCGTCGAGCGGATTGAGGAAATAGGTTTCATCGCAGCCATGGGCGTATCGATTGCGGCGCTTCAATCCTTGCCGGGCGATCGCCAGCACTTCGAGGGCAAGGTCGCGCAAGGGGCGGCCGCGGAACTGCGTCTTGAGCGCAAAGCGCGGAGCCTCATCGCGTAATTTTGTCCGTTCCTCGAAACTCCAATCCTTGATCATGTCGTAAGCGGCGTCGAGCGAAACACTATCGTAAAGAAGCCCGGTCCAAAACGCCGGCAGGGCGCAAAGCCTTCCCCACGGACCGCCAT
>JBGOXX010000062.1:0-12070 GCA_041479345.1 Alphaproteobacteria bacterium | reverse complement strand
TCGGCATCACGAAAAATTCCGACGGCACGCTGTCGCTCGACACCAATGCCTTGCAGCAGGCCTTTACGGCAAATCCGGGTGAGACCACCTCGCTCCTGAACCAGGCGGCGCAATCGCTCTATCAGGTGGCTACACAGTATTCCGATCCGAATGGGGCCATTGCTTCCGAGCGTGAGACACTAACCGAGCAGCAGCCGGTGCTTCAGGCCAATAGCACGGCCAGTAACAAGGCCAGCTCCCAACAACAGCAGGCCGTTGCGGAATACCTGGCGCTGACGGAGGCTCAAATCACGAGCCAGATGCTCAGCGATCTTGCCCAGCAGACGTTCGATCTGACCGGGGGTTCCGCTCAGTCGAATCTGTTGCCGCAACTGCCGACTGCCGGCACCCAGAATCCGACCGCGCTGGCGAGCTTGTTCGGCCTGCAGCCGGCAGCACCCGCGACCGGTTCAACCGATGCCGGTGCTTCCAATACGGCGACGTCGAATACGACGGCGCCGGCCGGATCCATCTCGCTTCTGGCTTAACGCAAGGTTTTCGCTTCGGCGGGTTCCGCGCGAGCGACTTCACAGAAACACGATCTGTATGAAAAGCAAAAGCGGACGCGCCTTGCGCGTCCGCTTCGCTATGTCTTCCCTGATGAACTCGGGCCGCGAATTTCGTTTAGCCTGCCAGCCTTTGCTTTTGAATGATCGCCTGCTGCGCGGCGGCAACCTGTTGCACTGCCGTCTGCGGTTTGGTTTCGATTGCTTTCGCCTTGGTCTCGATTGCTTTCGCCTTGGTCTGAATCTCTTTCGCTTCGGCCTTGGTCTTCGGTTTCGAGGTTCGGGCCGTCTTTTGGATTCGCGGCGCGGACGCACCGTTGCGCCCTGCCATTGCGACTGACGCCGTAATCTCGAAGTACTTTTCGCTCAGTGCCGTTGCGTCTTCGGTCAAGCGGCGCACCGCACCACCCAGCCAATCGAAATAGGCGACCAACACGTCGCTCACATCGCCCGACGATGTCATTCGCTCCGCTGCCTTGAGCGCCGTTTCATTGTCCTCGCGCCGGCGGTCCAGCCAGTCGCGTGTGATCTCTTCGACACCGTCCAAGAGCTCAGCCTGGGCTTTGCGCATGCCCTCCGTCTGACTCTCAATCATCTCCCGCATCGCCATGGTGTCGTCGATCATGGCGAACAGGTTTGAGGGGTTTTTTTTCGCAGTCATGAAGTTTCTCCCAAAAATTGGACATGCCCTGCGCGCTTCCCCCTATTGCGCGCGAGCCTCCCGCGTATATGCCGCACCTTATCGGCGCGATCTTCGTGTTCTGGATAGGATTGGCGCTTCCTTGGTGTGCAGGTCCCTAACCCCGCTCATCTCGAGGTGCCTCATTACATCCGCGCCCTTGGCCAATCTGTTTCAACCCTAGCATGCCATGAAAAGCATTGCCACTTTATGAAGGCATTTTCGAAAAATTAACACATCGCGCAGCATCGCCGCCCCAATTGCACCCATGGCAATTGAAGATCAATCATCACAAGGCGTTCGGAGAAAGTGCTGGGGCTTTGAGCGAAAAGTACCGGTGCATTCAGGACAAAAAAATCCGGTCCGCGGTTTTTTCCGGCCCCCGTCGAAACGGTGGGGGCGGGCCGGAGAATCCGACGGACCGGTTCGGGGGAGGGAACGGTCCGGGCACTAAGAGCTGTGCGCAGCTACATCGCCCACACCGTGGCCGTCTCCTTGTCCAAGGCTGTGAGAAACTTGGGAAAGTCGGGTGGGACGGCCTTGAACTCGATCCGGGTGGTCTGGGCACCCGGAGCGCTGGCAACCGATGAAGGACCCAAAAATCGCCGGATTCGGCGGCGGGGAGGCTCGTCGCTCCGGCTTTGGCCACTGGGGCTAAGGATTGGGCCCAATTTTGCGATGATGCTTTTCATCATGGGGGATCGCAGGTTTCGGTTGCAAAAGTCTTTTCGTTGTTCTTGTCAGTGTCGATTTATATGGCTTAACAAAGTATGAATTTTTACCAATCCTTAAGGGTGTAACCTTTTGTGCTCGAACCTCAAAAATTGCTCGCGCGATGCTGCCGCCTGCATTCATTGGATGCCGCGATGCGCGCGACAAAGCTCGACTGCGATATTCGCGATTATGATTGTATGAAGGAGGGCGCGCTGCGTGATTGGTTCGCAATCACTGGATGCGATATTACCGCCGCTCGAAGCCAAGGATGCGCGGCGAGACACCGCGAAGCAGCGAATTGGACGGTGCCAGCGGTCCGACGAGATATTGATCGCCGTAATGTTGCGGCTGATTTCCGTAAAGATCGTAATTCGGCCGAAGCCATACCGCCATCGGAGCCAGCGAAACCCGTCCGCGCGGCCCGTCATGGGCGCTCGCCGCCGGCGGGACATAGATCAAGGCTTCCGGCGTGTAGTCGAAAATGCCGTCCTTGTGTAACGGCACGAATGCGAAATGGGCGATTTCGTTTACGTCAAAGCCGTGCTGAAGCGCGAATTCTTCCGAATCGAACAGCACCGGTCCGGAGGGACTCGCCACCGGTTCGCGGAACGGCAGAATCGGCACCGAGGGAACGACGCCCGCCGCGCCCTGCCGTGCCGAATCCACCCAGTTCCCGGCGCCGGCACTCCCGGCCGATACACCGGTGATTGCCATTGCCACAAATGCCGCAATGAATGACTTTGTCCGCATCAAAAACCTCTTTGCTCAGATTTGGTTTCTGAGGCGCGGCGGTTCAAGCGGCCGTTCAAAGGGACTTCCGGGCCGGGCCAAAGGGCGGGGCATGGCCAAAAGTCCTGGTTTGTGGAAAAACATCGGTCATGGACAGCGAGAACCCGCTTCATCCCCCGCTCGAGCCGTTCGAGGTCCGCCGCTTTGCGGTCGATGGGATCCACACGCTCCATGTCGAGCGGCTCGGCAATCCCGAAGGATTGCCCGCGGTTTTTCTCCATGGCGGGCCGGGAAGCAGTTGCATCCCCGAACATCGCCGCTATTTCGACGCCAAGCTATTCCACGCCGTGCTGTTCGATCAGCGTGGTTCGGGGCGCAGCACGCCGAAGCGCTGTCTTGACCTCAATACGACACAGGATCTCGTCGCCGATTTGGAGAAAATCAGAGAGGCGCTGGGCATCCGGCGCTGGATGCTGGTCGGCGGTTCCTGGGGGGCCACCCTCGCACTAACCTACGCCGAAGCCCACCCCGACCGCGTGCTCGGTCTCGTTTTGCGCTCGGTCTTTCTCGGAACGCGGGATGAATTCCGCTGGGCTTTCGAGGGCGCGGCGCAAACTATTTTTCCCGAACTCTGGCGCGCCTTGATCGCGTTGTTGCCCGAGCGCGAGCGCGCGCATCCGATCGAGTCGCTTGGCGCCCGCATCGCCAATCCGGATCCGAAGGTCCACGGACCGGCGGCGAAAGTCTGGCACGATTACGAGCGCGCGCTATCGGTTTTGCGGCCGCACTCGCTGGCCTTGCCGCGCTCTTTGGATGACATGCCGTCGGGCGCGCTTCCCAACACGCCCTTCGTCGAATGGCACTACCTCAGCCACGATTGCTTTCTGGCGCCCGGCCAATTGCTGCGCGACGCGAACCGCTTGCGCGGGATTCCCGGTATCATCGTTCAGGGACGTTACGATCTGCTCTGCCCGCCGCAAGCGGCCCATGCCCTCTGTACGTCATGGAAGGATTGCGAGCTTCGCATCGTTCCCGATGCCGGGCACTCCGCAAGTGAACCGGCCATACTTGAAGGCCTGATCGCCGCGATCGCCGATATGGGCGAGCGGCTTAAACGTTCGCGGTAGACTGCTGTTTGATCGGAATCAGGCCATGACACCTTAAAGTTCCTCCCTCCTTGCGGGGGAGGAAGCGAAAACCTGGCTTTGCAAAGTCAAAGCCTTGGTTTTCGCAGGTGGGGGGTGCATGTCCAGCATAGACCCCCCTCCTAACCTCCCCCACAAGGGGGGAGGAGCGGTTCTACTTGGGTGGATTTAGCACCAGAGAGATCTGCGCTACGCCGTCTGCAAATTACGGATGCGCAGGGCCGGTGGCGGGTGGGTGTGATAGAAGGCGGAATATACGGGGTCGGGAGTTAGGGAATTCGCGTTGTCGCGGTAGAGCTTGACCAGCCCGCGCGCCAGGGCGGCCGCATCGGAAACGCCGCGCGCGTAATCATCGGCCTCGAATTCGTGGCGGCGCGACAGGTTCGAGAGAATCGGGCGTAGGAAAACCGCAAACACCGGTCCGGCCATCATGAACAGCAGCAGCGCCATAGAGTTCGACGGTTGGGAAACGCCGAGCCCGGCATAAAACCACGCTTTCGACGACAGCCAGCCGAGCAGCGCCCATCCGGCCAGCGACATCAATGCCGCGGCGATCAATTTCTTTGGCACGTGAGCGAGCTTGTAGTGACCAAGCTCGTGGGCCAGCACGGCAATCACCTCGTCGCTTTGAAGGGCGGAGAGCAGCGTATCGAAGAACACGATGCGCTTGCTGGTGCCGAATCCGGTGAGATAGGCGTTGCCGTGAGCGGAGCGCCGCGAGCCGTCCATCACGAAAATATCCTTGATCGCGAAGCCTGTCGCCAGCGCCAATCTCTCGACGCGCTCGCGCAAGGAGTCGTCGGCCAGCGGCGTGAACCGGTTGAACAGCGGTGCGATGAAGGTCGGATAAGCCAGGACTTGAACCAGCGCGAACGCCATCCAGGCCGCCCAGGCGTAAAGCCACCAGAGTTCGCCGGTCGCCTGCATGATCCACAGAATGGCAAAGATCAGCGGCACGCCGACGGCAAGCCCGAGAACCGCACCCTTCACCAGATCGAGCGCGAACAGCCAGGGTGTGGTGTGGTTGAAGCCGAAGCGCTGTTCCAGGCCGAAGGTGGAATAGAGCGATAGCGGCAGGTCGAGAGCGCCGATCAAGAACAGGACGCTGACAATCGCGGTGACGCCGCGCCACAGCTCCGAATCGATATGCGCGCGCCAGAATCGATCCACCAGATCGAGCCCGCCGCCCAAGGTCCAGATCAAGAGCAAGACCGCGCTAACGGCGAGCGATAGAAGATTCAGTTTGGTCTTGGCAATCGTGTAGTCGGCGGCCTTGGCATGGGCTTCGAGGGAAACCGAATCGCGGAAGGCCTCCGGCACCGCACCGCGATGGTTTGCTACATAACGCAAATGCCGCAATCCCAGCCAAAACTGCAGCGCCAGCGACCCGGCGAGTCCGGCGAGAAATATTCCCGTCACAAGATTGGCGTCCACGGTGAGGCCTCCAATGAAAATATTAGTGCACGCCGTTCAGGATACAATATCGCTTTTCCATTCCGCGCGCACATCGGCATCGGTTTCTTGCGGCAAATAGCGGTCGCGCAGCGCCAAGAATTTTTCCGCCGGCAGCAGCCGGGAAAGGGCCCAAACCGCCATGCCGCGGACCAGGGGCGAGGTATCGGAAAGCAATTCCACCGCAATCTCCGTGGCTTTGCCGTCACCGCTGTTGCCCAGCGCGACCAAAACATTCCGAACGAAGCGATCGCGGCCGGTGCGTTTGATCGCGGTGCCGGCGAATAAGGTGCGAAACGCCGCGTCATCGAGTTTCGCCAACTCGATGAGTTGGGGTGCGGTGAGTTCCGCCCGCGGCGAAAATTCTCCTTCGTGCGTGGGACTCGCATATTTGTTCCAGGGACAGATGGCAAGGCAATCGTCGCAGCCATAGATCCTGTTCCCCATGGCGGCGCGGAATTCGCGGGGGATGGGACCCTTGTGTTCGATCGTGAGATAGGAAATACAGCGCCGCGCGTCGATCCGGTAAGGGGCGATGAAGGCGCGGGTCGGGCAAATATCGAGGCAGGCCTGGCACGAGCCACAATGATCCTGTTCCGGCGTATCTGGTTCCAGAGAGAGCGTGGTCAGAATCTCAGCCAGAAAAAGCCACGAGCCGAATTGGCGGGACACCAGATTGGTGTGCTTGCCCTGCCAGCCGATCCCGGCCTGCTGGGCGAGGGGCTTTTCCATCACCGGCGCGGTATCGACGAAAATCTTGATCTCGCCGCCGAAGCGGTCTTGAACAAACCGGGCCAGGGCCTTCAGCTTTTTGGCGATGACGAGATGATAGTCGCGGCCTTTCGCGTAAACGCTGATGGCGCCTTCATTGCGGCGATTCAGGACCGCAAGCGGGTCGGCGTCAGGACCGTAATTGAGGCCAAGCAGGATGGCCGAACGGGCTTCGGGCCAAAGAGTTTGCGGGTCGCTCCGGCGCTTGGCATTGGCGGCCAGCCACCCCATATCGCCATGCAGCCCGCCGGCGATATATTCGGCGAATTCCGCCCGGGTTTCGGGGCTTAGCTCCGCCGCGGCAAAGCCCACGGCATCGAAGCCGAGACGGAGCGCCTCGGCCGTGATGGCTTGCTTTGTTGTACCGGCCGGGGCCGGTGTCCTTTGACGGTCGGTTGCGGCTATCATGGTCACGATAACGGCGGCCTTTTTTCGACTTTGACCGATTTTACCCTAACCCCGGTGGCGGACGAGCTTTGAAGATGACGGATCAGCAACGAAAGGCCGTGGTCTTGGTCAGCGGCGGCCTCGATTCCGCGACCGCCCTGGCGGTGGCGCGAAAAGAAGGCTTTGCTTGCCATGCTCTGACGATTCGCTATGGCCAGCGCCACGCCGCCGAAATCGAAGCCGCGAAGCTCGTCGCAAAGTCGCTGGGCGCCGTCCACCATGTGGTCAGCGACATCGATCTTCGCGCCTTCGGCGGCTCGGCCTTGACCGATGACATCGCGGTCCCGAAGGGGCGGGATATGGAGGCGATCACCCACGGCATTCCCGTCACTTATGTTCCGGCGCGCAATACGATTTTTCTCGCCTTCGCGCTGGCCTATGCCGAGACCATCGGCGCTTTCGATATTTTCATCGGCGTCAATGCCGTCGATTACAGCGGCTATCCGGATTGCCGGCCGGAATTCATCGCCGCTTTCGAGCAGGTGGCGAATCTGGCGACCAAAGCGGGGATCGAGGGCCGGGTGCGGTTTTCCATTCAAACACCGCTCATCGAGCTATCCAAGGCCGAGATCATTCGGCTCGGGATCGAGCTCGGCGTCGATTATGGACTGACCGTGAGTTGCTACGATCCCATGCCCTCGGGCCCAGCATCTTCGGGAGAAGCGTGCGGCGCTTGCGACGCCTGTATTCTCCGGCGCAAAGGCTTTGCCGAGGCCGGATTGGCCGATCCCGCGCGCTATCGAATCCCGGCGCTTTCGTCCTAAATCCTAAATATAAGAGATCACCGCATCGGTGGACGCGATGAGCTATTCGGTCAAAGAACTCTATTTCACCCTGCAAGGCGAAGGCGCGCAAACCGGGCGCGCCGCGGTTTTCCTGCGCTTTGCCGGGTGCAATCTGTGGTCGGGACGGGAGGCGGACCGGGCGATTGCTGCCTGCAATTTCTGCGACACCGATTTCGTCGGCACCGATGGGCCGGGCGGCGGAGCATTCGAGTCGTCCGATGACTTGGCGGCGGCAGCGGCGGCGATGTGGGATGAATCGCGGCCTAATCACGAAGGTGCTGGTCGCGATGGCGCTTATATCGTCTGCACCGGCGGCGAACCGCTGCTTCAACTCGACGCGGCGCTGGTTGCAGCCCTTCACGGCGCCGGATTCGAAATCGCGGTGGAGACCAACGGTACGAGGCAAGCGCCCCAGGGTCTCGATTGGATCTGCGTCAGCCCGAAAGCCGGCGCGCCGCTGGTTCAGCGTTCGGGTCATGAATTGAAACTCGTCTTTCCGCAGCCCGGCCTTGCGCCAGCCGTTTTCGAAGGCCTCGATTTCCGCCACTTCTTTTTGCAGCCGATGGACGGGCCGGAGCAAAAGGCCAATACCCATGCGGCGATCGCCTATTGCCTGGCGCATCCGCGCTGGCGGTTGAGCCTGCAAACGCATAAATTCCTCGGGCTCCCATAATCCCCGAATTTGCCGAGGTTCATTTGGACGTCTTCAAGACTTTCACCTTCGAAGCCGCGCACCGTCTGCCCCATGTTCCGGAAGGGCACAAATGCGCGCGGCTGCACGGCCATTCGTTTCGGGTCGAAGTTCACGTGTCGGGGGAGGTCGACGGCAAAACCGGCTGGGTGATGGATTTTGCCGACATCAAAGCGGCCTTCGATCCCGTGCGCGAGCGCCTCGATCACCGCTATCTCAACGACATCGAGGGCCTGGAAAACCCGACCAGCGAAAACGTCGCCCGGTACATCTGGCGCATGCTGGCGCCCTGCCTTTCCGGCCTCTCCAAGCTGGTGGTCCATGAAACCTGCACGGCAGGCTGCATTTATACCGGTGAGAATGAGGCACGCTAAGTGGCGGTATTTTTGTACCGCGATTTCCGGCCGCCGGAGACCGGAATCCTAAGTTTTTGAGTCTTTCCAAGCCTCGCATTTGATACAAAAGGATGGGCCGCACGGGCGATCGGGGGCGGTCGGCATGTGGCGCGGCCCCTTGGGATACAATGATCCGGTTCAAGGCGCAGACGCGCTGTCGTCCGGCTGGCGGCAGAGGACCATGAGCGAGCTTGCGCTCGTGTCGCTGTTGGTTCGCGCCGCCGCATTGGGCTGGTCCGTTTTTCTCTGGAACCGCGTACGAGATTGGCGCTTGGCCGTACTCACGGCCTTGATGCTGATCTTCGCCTGGCGCCAGATGCTGACGCTGATGGGAGCGCCGGGCGTCTGGCATGTCAGCGAGAAGGGCTTTGTCGACGAAATACCGGGCCTGCTGGTCGGCATCCTGGCCTTGGCGGTCGTCATTTTCGTCGGCCGCATGATCGTGGCCCGGGATGCCAATCTCAAAGAACTCGCGGTCGCGAACACGGCCCTACGGCAGCACATCGAGCAGCGCGATACGGCTCAGGCGCGATTGCTGGAAAACGAGCGGATGCTCGCGACGCTCATGCAGAATCTTCCCGGCATGGCGTATCGCTGCCGCAACGATACGAATTGGACGATGGAGTTTTGCAGCGAGGGGTGTCGCGCCCTAACGGGTTACGATGCCGCCGATCTCATCGGCAATCGAAAGCTTTCCTACAACGACATCGTCCATCCCGACGACCGCGGTCCCATGTGGCGCAATGTTCAGGCGGCGCTTGTGGAATCGCAGCCATTCCAATTGACCTATCGCATCCGCACTGCGCGGGGCGAGGAAAAATGGGTGCTGGAGCAAGGCTGCGAGGTGAACGCCGGCGACGGCAAGCCTTATCTCGAAGGATTCATCTCGGATATCACCGAAAGGAAATCGATCGAGGATCAGCTTCGCCAGGCCCAAAAAATGGAGATGGTCGGGCAGCTGACGGGCGGCATCGCCCATGACTTCAACAATCTGCTCGCGATCATCATCGGCAATCTCGAGCTTGCCGGGGAAACCGGTGTGCCCGGCTCGGTCAGCGAACAGATCGGGCGGGCGCTGAGCGCCGCTGAACGGGGCGCGTCTTTGACGCGTCAACTGCTGGCGTTCTCGCGCAAGCAAATCCTCCAGCCGCAATTGGTCGACCTCAACAAGCTGGTTCCCCGCGCGGTCGAATTGATTCACAGCGCGCTCGGCAAAACCATCGAAGTCGAAACGGTTCTTGCCGGTGGATTATGGAAGTCGATGATCGATCCCGCACAGATCGAGCTCGCCCTCGTCAATCTTGCCATCAATGCCCGCGATGCCATGCCGGGAGGTGGAAAGCTGACCATCGAAACCGCCAATGCTCGGCTCGATGACGATTATCGGCAACTCAATCTTTATGCCCATCCCGGGCCCTATGTCTTGCTGGCCGTGAGCGATACCGGATGCGGCATGCCGCCGGATGTCGCCGCCCGCGCCTTCGAACCATTTTTCACGACCAAAGAAATCGGGAAGGGAAGCGGGCTTGGCCTGAGCATGATCTACGGATTCGTCAAGCAATCCGGCGGCCATGTGAAGATTTACAGCGAAACCGGGCGCGGAACGACGGTGAAGCTCTATTTTCCCCGTGCCCGCGAGCAGGCGGTTCCGATCGTCGACAAGCCCTTGCGGCCCTCCAGCACGATCGGCGGGCAATCTGTTTTGGTGGTGGAAGATGATCCCGACGTCCGCCGTCTGTCGCGCGAAACCCTGAACGAGCTTGGCTATCACGTTATCGAGGCGGAAGATGGCCCGACGGCTCTCTCGATTCTGAAGGAACAGCCGCAGATCGATTTGGTCTTCACCGATCTGGTGCTGCCGGGCGGTATGGACGGGGTGGCGCTCGCCCGGGAAGTGCGCAAGCTTTATCCCGGCATAAAAATTCTTTGCACCACCGGCTACAGCTACAACGCGGCGATGCGAAACGGCGGCTTCGGCGACGACATCGAGGTTTTGGCCAAGCCCTATCGCAAGGCCGATCTCGCCCGAAAAATCCTCCAAGCCCTCAACGGGAAAGCCTGATCGGTCAGCCGCGCCCGCGATAGCTTGCGACGCCCGGATCGGGAATCCACAAATCGCGCGGCGGCCGGCCGGATTGGTAAAAAACATCAATGGGTATCCCACCGCGGGGAAACCAGAATCCGGCGATGCGCAGCCATCGCGGCTTTGCCGCGCGCTGCAGACGTTCGGCGATCGTCAGCGTGCACTCTTCGTGAAAGGCGCGATGATTGCGGAACGAACCGAGAAAAAGTTTCAGCGATTTACTTTCGATGAGAAGACGCCGCGGCACGTAATCGATCACCAGATGCGCGAAATCCGGCTGTCCGGTGACCGGGCACAGCGTGGTGAATTCCGGGCAGGTGAACCGGACGAGATAGGTCAAGCGCGGCTTTGGATTCGCCACCGTCTCAAGCTTCGCCTTGTCCGGCGATTGCGGCCAGGCGACGTTCTTTCCCAACAAGGTAAGTTTCTGGCCGAGCAAGGTCAGCTTGCGATTTTTTGCCATGGTGGAAGAGTAAAACCTGTCGTGTCTGATTGGAACCAATGTCTTAAGGGCGGCCTATCCCTCCCCCCTTGCGGGGGAGGTCAGGAGGGGGGTGCAGGAAAACGGACCCCCCGCCTGCGAAAACCAAGGTTTTGACTCCTGCCTTCGCTCCTGCGGAGCTTCGGCAAGGCAAGTCGCAAAGCCAGGGTTTCGCTTCCTCCCCCTCAAGGGGGGAGGAATGATTCGAGGGGATCGGATTCAACTTTTTCATTGATGCTCGCGCTTTCCTGGGCGATCGGGAATCCGGCGACGGCGCGGTCGAGATCGCCCGCTTCAATGATGAGCGCAGCGGTCTGGACCCGTAGGTGATGCGGAGAGCCATCCAAAGACGATGTCGTCAAAGTGGTTTGCGGTGACACCGAGGCATTCCGCTGCAGGCCCGGTTTATTTCAATCTACTGTCCCCCGTTCTCGGGAGCATTGGATTTGCCCTCTTTCTCGGGAATCTCGGATTTTCCGCCCAGGCCGGAAGATGTACCGAAACCGCTGGAATCCCGGCCGTGCTGGCCGTGAACGCCAGACTCGTGGCCCATGTGCGGTTGGCTCGGCGGCGTGTGCTTCTTGCCGTGCTGGCCGTCGCCAGACTCGTGGCCCTTGTGCGATTGGCTCGGCGGCGGCTTGCGCTTCTTGGGGATTGGCTCTGGCGCCTCCTGGATTGGGCCCTGGGGGCCCCCCACCGGGGAGCCGGCCATCGTCGAATCCGGCTGGTCCGCTGCTGTCGGACTCGCCCCATTTTCTGTGATCCCCGTTAACGGACTGTCGGCAAGTGTGGCGCAATGAACCCCGAAATCTTCGCGGCCTTGTCCATCGCCTGGCTCGCCACTATTCGCAAGTGCGATCTCGCCGATGGGCCCGCCAGCCGACACCCCTGCGGCGGCCATGCTGGCCACTGGTGCACCGCTGGCCAGAAGGAGGGGAACAACGATACGGATTCCGAGGGATCGGGTATGTCTGATCATCGCATGCCTCCAAATGAGAGCAGGGCGGTGGACGCTAGAGCGTAATCCGAACGGATTGAATCGGCTTGGGGATTCCCAGGGCGGCTGAAATCTGATTCAACATGCTGGCTGGAGTGGAGGCCAGCATGGATGGCAAAACCTTATTCATTGGATCTTCGCGAGCGCGTTGTTGCG
>JBGOXX010000061.1:0-12126 GCA_041479345.1 Alphaproteobacteria bacterium | reverse complement strand
GCAAACTCGCCCCTGAATAAGCGTTGGGTCCGCCAAACGCCATGGTGAGGAATGATTTCATCATGGCTCGCTGGGTGTCGACGTTGACCCCATCGAAAAACTGATTGATACGGTCGTCGGCCAGCACCTTGCGGTAGAACAGATCGACCGCAGCCTCCACAGCAGGCGCGCCGCCAAGCCGTTCGAACAGAGTCGCTGGAGTCGCCGGGACGGGGGCCGGTTCGGCTCTCGCAGCCAGCGCCGGGGCCGCTTCTGATTTCGGTTTGGCGATATCGGTCGAATCGGCCAGCGCGTTCAGTTTCGCTTTCAACTCCGTGTCATCGCCCTCCGGTTCCTTCTCCGTCTGCTCGAGGGCCGACAGCAACATCTTGATTCGATCGAGAGCGGCCAGCACCAGCGAGATGGCTTCCGGGGTGACTTCGAGAACGCCGTCGCGAATCTTGCCGAGAACGTTCTCGCCGGCATGCGCCACCGATTCCAGGCGCGGCAGACCCAAGAATCCGCAGGTGCCTTTGATGGTGTGAACCAGCCGGAAAATGTTTCCGAGAAGCTCGGGATTGTTGGGGTTCTGTTCGAGCTGTACCAACTCGTTGTCGAGCACAGAGATGTTCTCCGACGTTTCGGTCAGAAATTCCTGTAAGAGGTCATCCATGGATGCAATCCCGAGGGTGAGAGAAGTACGCGACAGCGGTATGCCGCCGGATAATCCGTCGAACCCTCGCAAAAAATGATTAAAAAGCTGTAAAGCCGCGAAAATCCGCGGTTTTTGAAGGGTGGCGCCGGTTAATTTCCGGCGCCCAACCGAATTCGGAAAAGCACCTGATCCGGAGTCCGAATTTCGACTGCAAAAGACGCGTTCAGGCCTCGGCCTAGCCAGCCGATCAGATAGGCATGGACGGTTCGCGGCGTGAGCGAATCGCAATTAACATTTGGCTCCATCGCCGCTTGAACCTCGGGCGACAAGCGGGCGCCCGGTCCGCTTGCCGTGACTTCCGTCTGCAAAGAGGGACCGATGGTGACGGCGACAACGCCGCCGCGCGGCAACGCTTCGCGAGCGAGAGCCAGGATATTCAACAGCAATTTGACCGAAGGCTTATCGGCTATCGCCATCTTGTCGGATTGCGACCAGTTGAGCGTGACCTTTCCGCCCTGGAGCAAGCCGTCGGTCAATTCGCGGGCCTGTTGCAAGCCGCGGGCGGCATCGAAGGCGGCGGCTTGACCGTAGGCGAGGCGGTAGAATTGCAGCTTCCGCGACGCCTCGGACGCCGACTGGCGCATCAACCCGAGCGCTTCCGCCAGCAATTCGGAATCGCCGTCGCCTACCAATTCCAGCCCGTTATTGACCGCCGTGACCGGGCTGATCAATTCGTGGCAAAGATGGGAGCAAAGGAGTTCGACGATGCGCGGATCGAGATTTTCGGTCATTGGACGTTTTTGCCGCCGTTAGAAGGAGAATGATGCGGTTCTGCCGGGGGCAGTTTTACCGTGTGGCCGTCTTGTTTATATAAGACTTATGATCTCTACCAGAGTGTTAACCCGAATCTTAACGCGAGAGGTGACGGCTCGGTGACGACTGTAAGCCGCCTGGTGCCCGGGACAAGGGTTCGCCATCCAACCGAGCACGATTGGGGGATAGGACAGGTCCAATCCGTCATCGGCAACCGGGTCACGGTGAATTTCGAGAATGCCGGAAAGGTCCTGATCAATATCGACGTGATCGAGCTGGTCCCGCTCGACGACCTGAAGAGCGGCTTTTAGCGGTTTTAGCCCCATCAATACGAAGAACCCAAATGAAACCCGGCGCTGGTTTTATCCAGCGCTGGTTTCGTCTTGTGCCACCGCTTTAGTGGAACAACTTCAGCGCGCCGAGAAACGTCCTATAGACGCCCCACGCGAGCGGAATGCCAACCAAGGTCCAGGCGATGATGACCATGACCCATTGGCCGTCTTGAGCAGTCGTTTTACGTGATCCGTCATGCATAGCCCTACTCCCCCCTCAATGCTTTTTCCGTATCTTCGAGCGCATCATCAGCTATGTCGTGGCTGCGTTTCCGCTCCGCCGCCAGTTCTTCTTCGGTCATGAAATGCCGTTCATCGACCGGACGCACGAGCAGATTGCAGACGAATCCGACGACCAGCAAACTGGCCAGAACGTACATCGTCGTGTTGTAGACCTGGGCCTTCGGAACATGCTGCGCGAGCTGGTAATCGCGAATGTAGTTGACGAGAACAGGCCCCAAAATGCCGGCCGTCGACCATGCGGTGAGAATTCGCCCATGGATGGCACCCACGAACTGGGTTCCAAACATGTCCGCCAGATAAGCCGGAATGGTCGAAAAGCCGCCGCCATACATCGTCAAGATGACGCAGAAAATGCCGACGAAGACGGCGATCTGACCCTGTTGGCCGGCGGTCGGCACGTAAGCGTAAAGGATCATTCCCAGCGCGAAGAATATGAAGTAGGTCGTTTTGCGCCCGATGAAATCGGAGAGCGATGCCCAGAAGATTCGCCCCGCGATATTGAACAGGCTCAACAGACCGGTAAAACCGGCAGCGATTGTTGCGATTTTCGCCTTCTCGTCCGGTGCCAGATCGTTGAACGCCTTGGCGATGCCAATGAGCTTGCCCGCGAACACTTCCTGCAACATCGGCGAGGCCATGCCGATCACGCCAATGCCGGCGCTCACATTAAGAGTCAAAATTGCCCAGAGCAGCCAGAATTGCGGCGTCTTGTGCGCTTCGTTCAAATGAACGTGGCGCTTGGTGATCATCGCTTTGGTTTCGACCGGCGCCGTCCAGCCCTCCGGTTTCCAATTCGGCGCCGGCACGCGGTATGCAAAGGCGCCGCATATCATGGCGATGAAATAAAGGACCCCCATGGTGACGAAGGTTTCCCACACGCCGACCGAGGTCGGAGTGACGAAATGCTTCATCAGCATGTCGGCGAGCGGCGATCCGATCATCGCGCCGCCGCCAAATCCCATGATCGCCATGCCGGTGGCCATACCGCGGCGATCCGGAAACCATTTGATGAGCGTGGAAACCGGCGAAATATAGCCGAGACCGAGACCGCAGCCGCCGATGATGCCTGAGCCGAGCCACATCAGCCAAATCTGATGAATGTAGACGCCGAAGGCGGAAATCAAAAATCCGCCGCCCCAGCAAAATGCCGCGACGACGCCCGCCTTGCGCGGACCTTCGCGCTCCAGCCAATGGCCGAACACCGCCGCCGAGGAACCGAGAAAGACGAAGAAAAGTGTGAACATCCAGCCCAGCGTGCTGATCCGCCAATCGCAGGTTTTGGTCACCATTTCCTGGAAGAAGGTCATGTCAGGGCATTCGACGCGCTGATTGATGCCGATCGCTTGGCTGAGCGGTAGCCAGAACACCGAAAAGCCGTAGGCCATGCCGATCGAAAGATGAATGGCGAGTGCCGCCGGCGGAACGAGCCAGCGGTTGTATCCAGGCTTGGCGATGGTGTGTTCTTTGGCGAGAATGTTGTTGGATGCGGCCACGGTTCCCCCCTGTCTTTTTACAGTTTTTATAGTGATTTTTGTTATTGGCGCACTTCGTTGGTGCACTGCCGACAGCATGGCAAAACCCGGCAAACGAGTCTACTGGTCGGCTGGGCGACGCCCCCCAATGGACCCAGGCCCGGTAGCGGATTAGCACCCAACGGTGTCGCTTTTGCAGCAGTTTAGAGCGCCTAAAGCATGATCTAGCTCACGGCGCGGGATTCAAAGATTTGAGAAGCCGTTCGGCCTGGGCCAAATCTTCGGGCCTATTCGCATTAAAGAACGGATCGACGGGCCTAACCGGATACTCCACGACCGCCACAGAGAACCGCCGCATCCAATCCTCGACCTTGCGCACTCCTTCATCGACCAGCGCATGGCGCAGGTTTTCCGCGAGCGAAACCGGCCACAATCCGAAAACCGGATGGGTACGCCCGCCAGAGGCGGCGCAGGCCAGCTGGGCTTTTTCCGCCTGAACCGCCGCCATCAGCCGGGCCACCAGATCGCGCGGCACGAACGGCGCGTCGGTGGCAAAACTGGCAACCCAGGAAAGATCCGGCGCGTGAGTCTTGGCCCATTCGAGGCCGTCCAGCACACCGGCGAGCGGCCCGGCAAAGCCCGGGATCGAATCGGCGACGACCGGCAGACCGAAGCCCGCGAATCGCGCGGGATCGCCATTGGCATTGAGAATGACGCGGCGCACTTGCAGGGATACCCGATCGAGAACCCGGGCCAACAGGGTTTCGCCGCCGAGCGGGCGAAGCGCCTTGTCGCCGCCGCCCATGCGTTGCGCCTGGCCGCCGGCCAGCAGCAATCCGAGTATGGGTGGTGTTTCAGAGGGCATCGGTCACTTGAGCCACTATGAGGCCGGTGCCGGTCCTGCACAAGCAAGCCCCCTGCCCGTCCCCAGCCGCTAAAAATCGCCCTTGAAGCCTTGAGTACCCTCATGTTTCTTGGGGGCGACAGGGGCCAAGAAGCGCCCTATCTATAGAACTCTAGCTATAGAACTCTAGCTATAGGGATGAGATGCCGCATCTTTTTGCCGTGCCGCAAAATCCGAAGCTCGCCGATTCAAAGTTGGCCGATCCGACATTGGTTGATCGCTTTGGGCGCCGGATCACTTATTTGCGCGTGTCGGTCACCGACCGCTGCGATTTCCGCTGCGTCTATTGCATGGCGGAAGACCGGACATTCCTGCCCAAGGCCGAGGTTTTGACCCTCGAGGAATTGGACCGGCTATGCAGCGCCTTCGTCGATTTCGGCGTCACCAAAATGCGGCTGACCGGCGGGGAGCCCTTGGTGCGGCGGAACATCATGAGCCTGGTCCGCAATCTCTCGCGGCATTTGCAAAGCGGCAAGCTGCAAGAGTTGACCTTGACCACCAATGCCAGCCAGCTCGCCAAATATGCCGATGAACTCTATGACCTCGGGATAAAGCGGGTGAATGTTTCGTTGGATACGCTCAATGCGGCAAAGTTCGCGGCGCTTACCCGCTGGGGCAAGCTCGACCAGGTGCTGGAGGGAATTGCCGCCGCGAAGAAAGCCGGCCTGGCGGTGAAGATCAACACCGTTGCGCTGATGGGCGTCAACGACGACGAATTCGACACCCTGATCGGCTGGTGTGGCGAGCAAGGATTCGACATGACTCTAATCGAAGTCATGCCAATGGGCGACAGCGGCGAAGACCGTCTCGACCAATACCTGCCGCTGTCGTCGGTGCGGGCGAAGCTATCCCGCCGCTGGACGCTGGAAGACAGCGATTACCGGACCGGCGGGCCGGCGCGTTACACGGTGGTGAAAGAAACTGGAAGAAGGCTCGGCTTCATCACCCCGCTGACCCATAATTTCTGCGAATCCTGCAATCGGGTCCGCCTCACTTGCACCGGGACTTTGTTCATGTGCCTTGGTCAGGACGATGCTGCGGATCTGCGGACACCCCTGCGTCTGAACGCTTCGGACTACGCTTTGCGGGCGGCAATTGGCGAAGCGATTTCCCGCAAGCCCAAAGGCCATGATTTCGTCATCGACCGGCGCCATGCCGATCCGGCGATCGCCCGTACCATGAACGTGACCGGCGGCTAGAGCATGATCTTAAATCCCGAACGTGCCGCTGCCGCTGGCGCGAATCCTTCGTTATAATCGCCGCGATTGGGGCCAATTTCTCGGAGCCGGCCTTGCCTGACAAGGACGTGAAAAATATCGCGTTCGTCGCCGCGGACAGCGACGTGGCGCAACAAGGGCTTGTGGCGCTGAAAAAGCGCTACGCTCATGTCGAGCCCGGCGCTGCCGACGTCATCGTGACACTCGGCGGCGACGGCACCATGCTGGAAACGCTGCATCGCCATCTCGACCGCAACGTCCCGATTTTCGGCATGAACCTCGGGTCGGTCGGCTTCCTGATGAATCGCTTCGACGAGGAGGGACTGCTCGAACGCTTGAAAGCATCACGCCCGTCGGTCCTTCATCCGCTTCTGATGGAAGCCCGGCGCGTCAACGGCGAGATGCATAAGGCGCTTGCCATCAACGAAGTCTCCCTGCTTCGCCAAACCCATCAAAGCGCCAAGATCCGGATTCTCGTCGATGGCCGGTTGCGGATGGAAGAGCTTTCTTGCGACGGCGTTCTCGTCGCCACACCCGCCGGATCGACCGCCTACAATCTTTCGGCCCACGGGCCGATCGTGCCGTTGGGTTCGCCGATTCTGGCCTTGACCCCGATCAGCGCCTTCCGCCCCCGGCGCTGGCGCGGCGCCCTTCTGCCGCATACCGCCGTCGTCACTTTCGAAGTTCTGGAAAGCGACAAGCGCCCGGTCAGCGCCGTTGCCGACTATTTCGAGGTCCGGGAGGTGGCTGAGGTGCGGATCCGCGAGGACCGGAGCATCGATCTGACCTTGCTGTTCGACCCCGAACAGAATTTGGGCGAGCGCATCCTCAAGGAACAATTTACCCCTTAGGCCCTAGCTTGTCTGGGGCGCTAGGTTGTCTGGCGCGACAGGTCCGCCGTCCCCATATGAAACCCGCAGCTTGCCCTTGAATATCAGCCCCTGAATCGCCCGCATATGAATCGTCCCAGCGAAACCACGATTGATTTGATTGCCCGCCTTGTCGGTTTCGACACGGTAAGCCGGAAGTCGAATCTCGATTTGATTGCTTTCGTGCGCGACTATTTGTCCGATCTTGGAATCGATTCCCGGCTGGTCCCCGACGCCACCGGAACCAAGGCCAATTTATTCGCGACCATCGGACCCGCCGACCGCCCGGGCATCGCCCTTTCCGGGCATACCGATGTGGTGCCGGTGGACGGGCAAAATTGGTCGGGCGATCCCTTCGAAGCGGTCGAAAAGGACGGCCGGCTTTACGGCCGCGGCACCGCCGACATGAAAAGTTTCATCGCGGTGGCGCTGGCGCTGGCGCCGGAGATGCGCGACCGCGATTTGTCGACGCCTATCCATTTCGCTTTTTCCTATGACGAGGAAATCGGCTGCGTCGGCGTGCGCGGGCTCTTATCGATGCTCTCTGGAATGGCGGTAAAACCAAAAGCCTGCATCGTCGGCGAGCCGACCTCGATGAAGGTGGTCACCGCGCATAAGGGCAAAGCCGCGCTGCGCTGCGCCGTGCAAGGCCATGCCTGCCATTCGGCGTTGGCGCCCTACGGCGTCAACGCCGTCGAAATTGCGGCGGAAATCATTTCCCATTTGCGGACCATGGGCCGGCGCCAGCGTCAAGAAGGCCCGTTCGACCCCGGCTTCGATCCGCCCTACAGCACGGTCCACACCGGCACGATTGCCGGCGGCAGTGCGCTCAATATCGTTCCCGCCCAATGTTCCTTCGATTTCGAATTCCGCACGCTTCCCGGCCAATTGACCAAGCCGCTGATCGAAGAGATCAAGGATTTCGCCGACAAGACGCTGTTGCCGGAAATGCGCGCCGTCTCGGCCTCCGCCGGCTTCACCTGGCAAGAGATATCGGGGTTCCCGGGTTTGGGCATCCCGGAAGACGCGGAAATCACCGAGCTCGCCAAGACCCTTTCGGGATCGAATGCAACGCTTAAGGTTAGTTTTGGCACCGAAGCCGGGCTCTATCAGCAGGCCGGGATCCCGGCCGTGGTTTGCGGCCCGGGAAGTATCACCCAAGCCCATAAACCCGATGAATTCGTCGAACTCGATCAAGTCGCCCGCTGCGAGGATTTCGTCCGGCGGCTGATCGGCCACTCCGCCCGGGCTTAGGGGGCCGTTTACCGGCTGGCACCGCCGGGGTACACTTATACTTAGAATTACGTATATATAACCGGTTGAATAGACGGACGAGTAACACCCGCTCGTTGCAGCCATCGCACTCCCGATAGGGAACTCTTAAGTAAGTTGAGCAATTTAATAAAGAGTACATCGCCGCAACGGGGCGGCGCGGGTATGAGGACCGGGATGGTCGACAAACGTCTTCTCGTCATCGACGATGAACGGGACATCGGCGAGTTCATTCGCACCGTGGCCCAAGAAATGGGCTATTCGGTGACGATCACCTCGTCCGCGGACGAATTCCAAACCGCCTACAATTCCTTCCAGCCGACCCACATCATGCTCGATATCGTGATGCCGGATATCGACGGCATCGAATTGCTGCGCTATCTCGCAACCCATGGCTGCCAGGCCAAGGTGCTGGTCATGAGCGGATACAGCGAGAAATATCTCGACAGCGCCCAGAAGCTGAGCGACGCCTATGGCCTTCGCAATATCGACCGGCTGACCAAGCCGATCCGCCTCGCCAAATTGCGGGAAGTCTTGAGCGCTTAAGGCGCTTATCGTTAAGCGCCTGTTATATTGAATAACCGGGGGCGCTTGCGCGAAACGATTCCTGCCGCCAATCTGGCCCCCGAATTCCGAGCGTGACCCGCCTGCCCCCCCGCCAATCAAGGACCGAACACCGCCAGATGCCCGACGATCGACTGGTTTCGCAGCCGCAAGCAATGGCAATGTCCGATGTCCTGGCGCAGGCGCCCGGCCTGCTCGCCGAATTCGGATCGCCGCTGTTCATACTTTCGGAATCGATTTTGCGGGAAACCTACCGGCGGTTTTGCCGCGAATTCGCCCGCGGCGGAACGAAAGTCCAAATCGCCTATTCCTATAAGACGAATTACCTGCCCGCTGTTTGCGCGATTTTTCATCAAGAGGGCGCCATCGCCGAAGTTGTCTCCGGCATGGAATATTCCTTCGCGCGCGCGCGCGGCATCGCCCCTTCCGACATCATCTTCAACGGACCCGGCAAAACGCGCGCGGATCTCGACCGCGCCAGCGCCGAAGGTGCGCTTATCGTCGTCGACGGATTCGACGAGCTTGATGCGCTCATCGCAACGGCCAACGGAAAGCCGGTTCGCATCGGATTGCGGCTCGATTTCGGCGAACAATCCTGGTCGCGATTCGGATTTCGCACCGATAACGGCGATGCGAGCCGTGCTCTGAAACGCATCGCAGCGGTGTCCAATCTGCATCTCGAACTCTTGCATCATCACGCCGGAACGGATCATCGCGATTCCCTGCCCTATCGGCGCGCGGCGCAAGGCTTTGTCGGGGTGCTGCGCGAAGCGGCCGGCCTAAATCTTTTTCCCGAGACTCTCGATTTCGGCGGCGGATTTGCCGCCAATATCGGCTATACGCCATTCGGCGTTGCCATTGCCGCCGGGCTTGCGGATTGGGCGGGCGTTTCCAATCACAACAACAAGCCTCTTGCCATCGTAACCGAGCCGGGCCGCGCACTGGTCGATCCCGCCGGATGGCTCGCCGCCAGCGTGCTCGCCATCAAAGATATGCCGGGAGGCGAACGGGCGATCGTCGCCGACGCGGGAATCAGCTTCCTATCGTCGGCCAATCGCAGCGCGCCACGGCCGATTTTCGCCGGTGCGCCGGGCCCGTTGTCGCCGGCTTCGGTATTCGGGCCGTCCTGCATGCCGCTTGACCGATTGGCCGAGCATATCGGCTTGCCGCCGTTGACACGCGGCGATCTTCTGCTGGTGGGCGAAGCCGGCGCCTACACGGTGACCCAAGCCAATCAATTCCCCGGGCCCCGGCCGGCGGTCGTGCTGATCGGTCCGAACGGGCCGGAATTGATTCGCCGGCGCGAGGATTGGCAGGATGTGATCGACGCTTGTGTTCTCCCGGAACGCTTGCGCGCCGCCCCGCAAAAATCGGGACCCGTATCGTGAGCGCGAATTTGGCCGGACGGCTTAACAAGGATGCTCGGCATCAGGCGACGACGTTGCCGATCGAAGATTTCGATTTTGATCTCCCTCCCTCCTTGATTGCCAAGCGGCCGATCGTGCCGCGCGATGCGGCGCGCCTTCTCGAAATCGGGCCCGAAACCGGGAATGGTTTGCGCGATCTCGGCGTACGGGATCTTCCCGCTCTGCTGCGTCCAAATGACATACTCGTATTCAACGATACGCGAGTGATCGAAGCGCGGCTGTCCGGCATCCGTTATGCCGATGCGCCAGGGGCCGATGCGCCGCGTGGCGATGCGCGCATCGAAGTGACGCTTCATAAGGATGCGGGCGGCGGCCTCTGGCGCGCTTTCGTGCGGCCAGCCAAGCGGCTGAAGACCGGCGATCGCATCGATTTTGCGAAAGAATTTGCGGCCGAAGTCGCAGAGAAAGGCACAGACGGCGAAGTGCTGCTCCGTTTCGACCGGGACGGCGAAAATCTTCGCGCCGCCCTTGCCAAATACGGGGCGATGCCGATCCCGCCTTATATCGGCCGCGCCCCCGATGCCCGGGACCGGCAGGATTATCAGACTTTGTTCGCCCGCAATGATGGCGCGGTTGCCGCTCCCACCGCCGGCCTTCATTTCACGCCGGAGCTGATCGCCGCGATCAAGGCGCGCGGGGTGGCGATGACCGGCGTAACGCTTCATGTCGGCGCCGGAACCTTCCTTCCGGTCAAAACCGAGAACGTGCTCGATCACCGCATGCACAGCGAATGGGGCTGCGTTTCCGACGAAGCGGTGCTAGCCATCAATGCCGCAAAAGCCAAGGGCGGGCGCGTTGTCGCGATCGGAACGACGGCGCTACGATTGCTCGAATCCGCAGCAGGCGAATCGGGCGTGCACGGGTTTTCCGGCGAAACCGATATTTTCATCACACCCGGCTTTAAATTCCGCGCCGTCGATCTGCTGCTGACCAATTTCCACCTGCCGCGATCGACGCTGTTTGTTCTTGTCTGCGCCTTCGCCGGAACCGCGCGCATGCACGAGGCTTATGCCCACGCCATCGACGACTGCTACCGGTTCTTTTCCTATGGCGATTGCTGTTTGATCCATCGCAGAGACGGGCGCGGAGACCGGCGTTGAGCGAATTCGGATTCCAGATCTCGGCGACCACCGGTTCGGCCCGCCGCGGAACGCTGACCACCGCCCATGGCACGGTGGAAACTCCCGCCTTCATGCCAGTCGGAACCAATGCCACGGTCAAGGCGATGACGCCGGAGGCGCTTCGCGAAACCGGCGCGGAAATGATTCTCGCCAACGCCTATCATTTGATGCTGCGACCCGGTGCGGAGCGCGTCGCCGATCTCGGCGGCTTGCACCGTTTCATGAATTGGCCGGGACCGATCTTGACCGATTCCGGCGGCTTTCAGGTGATGTCGCTGGCCAAGCTGCGCGACATCGATAACGACGGCGTCACCTTCCGGTCGCATATCGACGGCAGCGAACATCGCCTGACGCCCGAACGCGCCGTGCAGATTCAGCATCTTCTCGATGCCGATGTCACCATGGTCTTCGATGAGTGCACGCCCTATCCGGCCAGTGCCGAGGCAACGGCAAAATCGATGCGGCTTTCCATGCGCTGGGCGGAGCGCTCCAAAGCCGCGTTCGTGGCGCGGCGCGGTTACGCCCTATTCGGGATCGTCCAAGGCGGCGTGTACCCTGAGCTTCGCGCCGAATCGGCCGCCGCCCTTCGCAAGACCGGATTCGACGGTTATGCGGTGGGCGGACTTGCCGTCGGCGAAGGCCGGGAGACGATGCTCCTGGTGCTCGATGGAACCGTGCCCGAATTGCCCGGCGATCGCCCGCGCTATCTCATGGGTGTCGGCCGGCCGGGCGATATTTTCGGCGCGGTCAAGCGCGGCATCGATCTCTTCGACTGCGTGCTGCCCACGCGGTCGGGACGGACGGCGCAAGCCTTCACCCGCACCGCCATGCTGAATTTACGCAACGCAAAACACGCGACGGAAACGACTCCGCTCGATCCCGAATGCCGGTGCCCGTCCTGCCGCGGTTTCTCGCGCGCCTATATTCATCATCTATGCAAAGCGGACGAAATCCTGGCGGCAATCCTGCTGACCACCCACAATCTGACCTTCTATCAGGATTTCATGCGGGCGTTGCGGGACGGGATCGCGGCGGGCGATCTCGATCGCTCACTTGCCGGATTCCCGATCGCCCAGGAAACCTTCAGCCGGCAATCCGAAGACACTCTGGAGAAAATCTAGAGCGGAATCCGATCATGCTGAAGCGTAGCCGGAGTTTTTGAAGTAGTTGCGGCATTCGGCTTTTGTGAAGAGGTCGAGAGTATTTCCGATTCGATCGTAGAGGGCAGGAACGGTGCGTTCTTTGGCCTTGCGCAGAT
>JBGOXX010000060.1:0-12313 GCA_041479345.1 Alphaproteobacteria bacterium | reverse complement strand
TGGTAAGGGGATTGGCAGGGGGATCGGGAGAATTGCGGAACCACGGCACGCAAAAAGCGCGTGCCGGATATCGCTATAAAATTTCATTCGGAGAATGGCGCGCCCGGAGAGATTCGAACTCCCAACCCCCAGATCCGTAATCTGGTGCTCTATCCAGTTGAGCTACGGGCGCTCGCCGCCCCCAAGCATCTTGCTATGCGGCTTCAAATAAGGCCGTTGCATGGGGCTTCGGGAGGGCCGAGACACTAGCCAATACACCTCGTATTGGCAAGGCGGCGAAGTTCTTGGAATTCCGTGGCTTGCGCGGGGGTACGCGCGGTTGTGGGACGAATCCGGCTTGTCCCCCCTAAACGCTTTGGCTAGTATCCTCGATGGGCTTTAGGGGGGCTCCGTTTCGACCTTAATTTCATTCAAAAATAGAGGTTTGCCGCCATCGAACCGTAAGGTTTTGGAGCGGCGATACTAGGTGATCGTTTCGGATGGCTCATTGGAAAATTAAAGTGATTTTGATCGCCTCGGCGCTTGCGCTCGGGGGATGTTCGGTCTTCGAGGATTTGGGTGACCTGGTTTGGCCATCCGACGAAGATAACTCGAAGCAGCCGGAAGTAACTCAGGTTCCGCCGCCGCAACCGGCGCCGCAGCAGGTGCCAGGACAAATGGCGCAGCAACCGCCGCCGGGATATCCGCCGCCGCCGGGATATCAGCCCGGTGCGCCGCCTCCGGGATATCCGCCGCCGCCCAATCAGGCGGGCGCCTATCCACCGGCTCCGCCGCCGCCGCCAGCACTCGGAACGACTAATTTCCAGCCCACGCCGCCCACGCCGGGCGCGCCGACTGGCACTTATGTCGGCGCGAAGGTGCAGCAGCTGCGCCAAGATCTCGTCAACATGCAGGCGGCGATTTCGGGGCATAACAACGAATTGCAGCAGCTGCGCAACACCACCGTGCAGCACTCGCAGGCTTATCACGGCATCGTCGCCGCCATCAGCGCGCGCCTTCAAGTCGGCACCACGCCGGGCAATCCCGTGCTGGTCCAGCAATGGAACGAGGCCCAGGCCGATCTCGATCGGCTGGACAGCGACATCGCCGGCATGAACAGCCTTGAGACGAAGGTGACCGCCGATTCGGCGATGTCGTCCTTCCTCCTGGAAAGCGTGAAGGCGGCCTATGGGTTGTCGGGCGCGGTGGACGAAGATCACCGGCAGCTCGCCATCCTCGAAGACGAAACCAATCGCACCGTGGTGCTGATCGACCGGCTCCTCAACGAGTTGAACCAGGACGTTCGCCGCCAGAGCGATTACATTTCGCGCGAGCGCGGCAACCTCTCGACCCTGTCGCTGGCCATCAGCAATGGCGAGCTTTACGGGCAGAGCCTGGCCAATCGCGCTTACCGGTCGGCCACACCGGGCGGTCCGGGCATGCCGAGCTATGCGGCGGCCGCAGGCGGCAGGCCGCTTGTCGTCATCCGCTTCGACCGGCCCAAGGTCGAATACAAGCAGGCGCTTTATGGCGCGGTGAGCAAGGCCTTGGAGCGCCGTCCCGACGCCAGCTTCGAATTGGTCGCCGTGAGCGCGCAAAAAGGCTCGCCTGCCGAGGCGGCAATCAACGCCACCGCCGCGAAGAAGAACGCCGAAGACGTCATGCGATCCCTGAACAGCATGGGCTTGCCGCCCGGCCGGGTGACGATGTCGTCGGCGACCAGCAACACCGCTTCGAGCAATGAGGTTCACCTCTACGTGCGATAGCCGCTCGAGCGATCGGGAACAGGATGCCGGCGCCCCATCGGGCGCCGGTCTTGTTTTGGGGTGTCGGCGAATGACCCTTGGAACCTAGGCGGGCCTATACGCGCCAAAATGTGATCGTCAGCCCGCCGGCAACAATCAAGGCACCGCCCACCAGGATCGGAATGGTCGGAGGCAAGCCGAATCCGAGCCAATTGATCATCTGGGCGACGAGAAAAAACAACGTCACGTAGACTCCGAGCAACCGCCCGAAATCCCAAGGCGGCATGTTGACCGTAATTCCATAGGCGAACAGTACCGCGCCGCCGAGTAGCAGGAATCCGCCGCGTAGCAGCAGAGATTGGCCGTGCAATCCGTGACGGACCAACGCATCGCCGCCCGCTTCAAGAACGGCGGCCAGCAGTAAGACAAGAAGCGAAAGCGCGTTCGTCATCGGTTTGCCTCGCCCAGCGGCAACACGGCCGGACAACGCGATGGGCTCGCATTGTCGCGATTTACTCTATCGGAACTCTCATCGATAGTGAATCCTCCGCAGCAAGGCTTATCGAGCTCGGTTTGCATGACAAAATCCAACACGATCCCGGTATCCTGGGACGAATTTCACCGGCAAACCCGCGCCCTTGCCGGGCGGATCCGCAACCGCGGAGTTTGGACGCGCGTCATCGGAATAGCGAGAGGCGGGCTCGTCCCCGCCGCGATCCTGGCAAAAGAACTCGATATCCGCGTCATCGAATCGATCAGCATTGCGTCTTACGAAGGAAAGATTCGCGGCGAGGTGAAAATTCTCAGGGGACCGGACGGCGGCGACGGCGGCGATACGATCGTGGTCGATGACGTCGCCGACAGCGGAGAAACGATCCGCGCCGTTCGCGCTCTCCTGCCCCGCGCCTTCTACGTGGCGGTGTATGCAAAGCCCGCGGGAAAACCGGCCGTCGATGTCTTTGCGGTCGAAGTCGATCAGGAAAGCTGGCTCGAATTTCCCTGGGAGACGGCGCCGTAGCCCTCCCGGCTATGGCGTCTCGATCGCAACGTTGTCGATGAGACGGGTGCGGCCGAGCCATGCCGCGGCCAAAATTCGCGCCGGGCGGGTGAGCTTGGCTACCGGCTCCAGCGATTGCGCATCCCGGACTTCGAGATAGTCGATTTTCGCGAATCCCGATGCCCGCAAATCCGCGACAGCCCGTTCGACCGTGGCCTTAACCGCCTGGCCGCCGCGGATATCCTCCGCCGCCAATTTCAGGATTCGATAAAGGCTCGGCGCGATTTTCCGCTCTTCAGGCGATAAATAGAGATTGCGCGAAGATAGGGCCAGGCCGTCACCCTCGCGCAAGGTGGAAACCGATTCGATCCGTACCGGAATGTTCAGATCGCGGACGAGGCGCTTGATGATCTGCAATTGCTGGTAATCCTTCTCGCCGAAGAACGCGGCGCCGGGAAGAACCTGCAGCAGCAATTTGGTGACGACCGTCGCCACCCCTTCGAAATGCACCGGGCGGAAATCGCCGCACAATCCCTGGCTCAGATCCTTGACCCGGACCGAGGTCGAAAAGCCCTCCCCGTACATTTCCGAGGCGTCGGGCATATAGAGGACATCGACGCCCGCATCGCGAAGCTTTCGCGCATCGCCCGCTTCGTCACGGGGATAAGCGGCGAAATCCTCGTTCGGACCGAATTGAGTGGGGTTGACGAAAATACTGACGATAACGCGCTGGCATTGCGCGCGGGCCGCTTGGACGAGAGCCAGATGCCCCGCATGCAAGGCGCCCATCGTCGGAACGAAACCGATGCTCGCGGATTGCGCACGCGATGCGGCAACGAAACCGCGGATTTCGGATACGCGTCGAAGGGTTTCCATAGCAAGCGGCGCGGGTTTGAGGCTGGCCGTTATGGCTCGTTTCCGCCGGCGCGGCGGCTTGTGGATTTGCGCAACGGCGCCGGCGCCTCGCGCCCCGAACCATAGCAATGACCGGGCTCGGGGAATTTGCCCTCGCGCACGTCGCGGGCAAAGGATTCCGCCGCTGCGGCAATCTCGCGGCCGGTGTCGGCATAGCGTTTCACGAAGCGCGGCGCGACACCTTGGGTAAAGCCGATCATATCCTCGGTGACGAGAACTTGGCCGTCGCAAGCCGGCGACGCGCCGATGCCGATGGTCGGGATGGCGACGTTCTGAGTAATGCGCCGCGCCACCGATTCGATCGTGCCTTCGATCACCAGGGCGAAGGCGCCGGCATCGGCGACGGCGCGCGCATCGGCCAGAACCCGTGTCGCCTCTTTTTCATTCTTGCCGCGGGCGCGATAGCCGCCGGTCTTCATGACCGACTGCGGCTGCAATCCGACATGGCCCAAAACCGGAATCCCGCGGGCGGCCAAGAACGCCACGGTCTCCGCCATTTCCATGCCGCCTTCGAGCTTCACCGCGGAACAGCCGGTCTCGGCCATCACCCGCGCGGCGGCTTTGAACGCGGCGCGCGGCGATTGCTGATAGGTCGCGAAGGGGAGATCGACGACGACGCAGGCGTGCCCGGAGCCGCGAACCACGGCGCTTCCATGCAGAATCATCATGTCGAGCGTCACCGGAAGCGTGGTCTCGAACCCGTAGAGCACCATGCCCAGCGAATCGCCGACGATGAGAAGATCGACGAAGGGATCGAGGATCTTCGCCATCGCCGCGTTATAGGCGGTGAGGCACACGATTTTGTCGCCGCCTTTGCGGGCGGCAATTTCAGGAACAGAAATACGGCGGATATGGCCGATCGCGCTCAACGGTCTATCTCCTCACCGGGAAAGGCACCGCCCCGATACGGCAGACTGTGTACCGCAAAATGCCCGGCCAAAGAAAGCCGGCACCCGTTACATAAGGCCGAAGCTTGGGTCCGCAAGCCCGAATAATTCGTTAATCATCCTTGCTCCGACCGCGGCGGCCCAGATGAAGCGGCCACAGTTTCTCCATGATGAGATAGGTGAAGGAGGCCCCGGTCAATAGCCGCGCCTGGCCCAACGGGAAGACGTCGCCGAGGCCAGGCGAGGTATAGGTGATCGCGGAAAAATACACATAGTCGCGCCAGTCCTCCATCATCCCGCCGCCGAAGCTGGCGAAATGAAAGACGTCGACGAAGACGTAAAACGCGATCGCGGGCGAGGCGTTCTGTCCTAAACAATTACGACCGGATCCCGCCGCTCAAGCCGCGGGATTCAGTCACGAATGGGCGGCCGCTCGATTGACGACGACCATAGCCGAACCCGATTTGGCGACCGGCAGCGACAATTGAAACACCGTGCCCTTCTCCGACGTCTCGACCAGAACGACGTCGCCGCCATGGGCCTGCATGATCTCCCGCGCGATCACCAAACCAAGACCCGTACCGCCCGGCTTGGTCGAACCGATAAAGGGCTGGAACAAATGATCGCGCGCCTTGGCCGGCAATCCCGGCCCGTTGTCGGAAATCGCGATATCGATGAAGCCATCGCGATCCCTCGCCGTCACGCGCACGATGCTGGCACCGGCCTGAATGGCATTGCGGGCGAGATTGGCAAGCACGCGGAATAACTGATCGCGGTCGGCCGCGATCTCGGTATCCGCCGTAAGATCGGTTTCGAATCGGATTTCGGTACCGTTGGCCAGGAACTGATCCGCCGCAACTTCATCGACGAGTCCGCGAAGCGAAAAAACGCTCCGCCGCGGCGGCGTCGGCGCGTCGTGAGCGTAATCGAGCGTCTGGCGGCATAAATCGACGGCCCGGTCGATGGCCCGCACGAGTCGCGGCGCCATCCGGGCGACTTCCGGATCGTTGACCGCCGCAAGCCGATCCGAGACCACGCTCGCCGTCTGAAGAATATTGCGCAGATCGTGACTGATTTTGGCGACCGCGGTGCCGATCGCCGCCAAACGCCCCCGTTGCGCCAGCGCCGTTCGCAAGTCCCGTTGCATGATCGAAAGCTCCCGCTCCGCCATACCGATCTCATCGCGCCGGCCGCTTGGCACAATCATCTGTGCGGGATTTTCGGGGTCGGTCCGGAAACCGACCATGTTCTCGGTCAACCGCCGGATCGGGCGCACCATCATCCATTGCAGACTGACGAAGACCAGCGTCGCCGTGGCTAACGCGATCACGATCGAGAGCCCCAAAATCCGCGCCGAATAATTGTACATGGCGAGACGCAGCGGCGTTTCATCCAACACGACCTCGACCACCGCGCCGCCCTCTTGCGGCGAATAACCGATGGCGCGCAGCACGCGATTGTGACGTTGCTTCAGCGTGTCGAACGCATCCGCGACCAGATCGAACGCGTTGTCGTCGTCGAGATTCACGACCATGTCCGCATGCGGCGGCATTTTGCGGTAGATCGCGCGCTTTGCCATTCCGGCTCCGCTGAGCATGATGCCGTAGGCGTCCACTTGATCGAGCAGCTTCATCGCCAACTCGTCATTGACTTGGTCGCTGGGCGCCGCCTCGATCGCAATCGTGGCAAGATGCGCATCGGCGAGCCGCTCCTGGAGATATTGCTGACGAAACCGCGCGATCGACGGCGCATAGATCGCAACTTCGCTCAGCATCACGAAGAAAATCGTGAAGACGAGAAGCCGGGCTGAAAGCCCGAGCGCAAGCTTCGGAAGAGGGCAGTTTTTCGCCGCCATAATCCAAATTATAGCACCGCCGGAGGTTAAATCCCGCCGTAAGGATTATTCCGGGCGGAACAAGACCGACCGGTCCGTATCGAGGGGTGGCGAGGTTAACCGAATTTGGCGAGGACGCGGACGAGACGGCGCAGCCGCGGTCCGAATAGAGCCGCCGTATAGAAGCTGCCCGCGGCCCGTTTGTTGACCTCGCCCAAGGTCGGGTACGGGGCGATCATGCGGGCGACGGCGCTCAATTTCAGCCCTTGCTGGATTGCCAGGCCCCAAAGCTGGATGAGTTCCCCCGCCCTGGCCCCCAAGATCGAGACCCCCAGCACGCGGCCGCGCGGGGTCGCGATGACCTTGACCAGACCGTCGGTCAGGCGCTCCGCCTGGGCCCGGTCGTTTTCATGGAACGACCACCGGGCAATTCGAATTTCGTGATGCCGAGCCTTCGCCTCCGATTCGGAAAGGCCGATCTGGGCCAGCTCCGGATCCGTAAAGGTGACCCAGGGCACCGCCCGGTAATCCACCTTGGAGGGGAGGCGCAGCAACGCATTGCGAATGACGATCCCGGCGTGATAGCCGGCCATGTGGGTGAATTGGTAAGGGCCTGCCGCATCGCCGACGGCGAAGACCCGCTTGTTGGTGGTGCGCAGCCGGGCATCGACCGAAATCCCCTTCGGCGAATAGTCGATCCCGGCGGCTTCCAGGCCCAACCCGTCGACGGTGGGGTTCCGTCCCGTTGCCACCATGAGATCGCTGGCTTCGATGGTCTCAATCTGGCCATCGACGCGCACGCGCGCGGCAATCCCGAAGCCGGAGCTCTCCACATTTTCGATCTCGGCATTCTCGACGATGCGAATGCCGTCTTTGATCAGAAGATCGCGGAGGATCGCGGTCAATTCCGGATCGTCCTTGGGCAGGATCGTCATCCGCTCGAGAACGGTCACGTCCGCGCCCAATTGGCGATGGGCCTGAGCCATCTCCAATCCGATCGGGCCGCCGCCGATGATCAGGAGATGGCGCGGCAGACTCTCGCGATCGAATATCGTCTCATTGGTTTCGAAGGGAACCCGGTCGAGCCCGGGAACGTTCGGAATTGCCGGCGACGATCCGGTGGCAATGACGAAACGCCGGGCGGTGATGCGGAATTCGCCCGCTTCAACTTCCAACGGACCGACGAATTTGGCCGGCGCGCGAATGACGGTGGCACCCAAGCCCTCGAAACGCTCCGGGGAATCGTTGGGCGCGATCGCCGCAATAACGCCGCGGATATGTTCGTAAACCCGCGGCCCGTCAACCCAAACGGAACCGCACTCGACGCCGAATTGTTTGGCCTTGCGCGCCGAGGCTGCCGCATGCGCCGCGGCGAGAAGGGATTTCGATGGAACGCAGCCGTAGTTGAGGCAATCGCCGCCCATCTTTGCTTTTTCGATGAGGACGGTAGACGCGCCCATCTGGGCCGCCGCCGCGGCAACGCTCAAGCCTCCCGAGCCCGCGCCGATAACGCAGATGTCGACCGCGATTTGCCGCATTGAAGGACCCCCTGTTCCCGAACCGGATGCGCCCAACCCGGTGTGCCCAACTCGGCGTGCTAGGCGCGTTCGCGACGAGCCTTGTACTTCCGATAAAAAACGGGCACCAGCGACAGCAGGCCCAGCGCCAGAAGCGGTCCGAAGACGGACGGCTTAAAGATGACGTGAAGATCCGGCATTTGACCCGCATCCACCAGCGCGCCAAGCCCGTTTCCGACGCTGCTGTAAACGGCGGTGCCCGGCAGGATGCCGATCGCCGTCGTCGCGATATAGACCGCAAACGGCACGCCCAAAAGCGCCGGCACGAGATTGACCAGCCAGAAAGGATACAGCGGAACCAGGCGGAGGTGCAGCATGTAGCTCACCGCATTATCGCGGAATCCCGCTTCCATCTTGCGCAGGAAGGGCGCCGCACGGGCGCATAAGATCTCGCCGAGCGCCGTGCGCGCGGCCAGAAAAACCGCCGCGGCGCCGATCGTAGCCCCCAACGCCGAATAAACCGTGCCCAGCACGGTGCCGAACAGAAAGCCACCGGCAAGGGTCATCACCGCCCCGCCCGGCACCGAAGTTGCCACCACCACCGCATAGAGGGCGATGAAAACCAGCGGCGCAAGAGCCCCCGATCTCGTCACCCAGTCGAGCAGCATCATGCGATTCTCGGCCAAGGCCGAAAGCGAAAGATACCGATCAAGGCGCAGTGCAAAGAAGGCGATGAGGCCGGCGATGAGGACCGCAAGCGGAAGGAATCGCCGCAGCGGCGACAGGGGCGGCTTTTTCGCCGTCTCGTTCATGGATACGGGGCTATTCAGGGCCAATCCCTTCCAAAGCCCCCTCCTCGGATCGATGCCGCCGCCACGCGGAGGCCCCCAGGCGGCAATCAGGGGCGGCAATCAGGGGCGGCCAGCAAGCCATGGGGCACGGTTGCTATGTAGCATGGGGGATCCAAAGCCCCCTATTCACCTTTCTTCACCTTTGGGTGAGATTTACCGCCGTCGGCAGGGCTCCGGGAGCCGGCTGAGGTCACACGGCGAATCCCGCGGAAAACCGCGGAAAAGTGCCCAAAATCCGGGGTCGCTCCCTGACTTCGGTCATTGACTTGGAAAGAGCAAACCCGTATACACGCGGCCTCTCCTTTTGGTTCCAGGCAACGGAGTCTATTCGTGAAACGCACCTACCAACCGAGCAAACTGGTTCGCAAGCGCCGGCACGGTTTTCGCGCGCGGATGGCAGACGTAGGCGGTCGGCGGGTGCTTTCGAGCCGCCGCGCCAAGGGCCGCAAGCGCCTTTCGGCTTAGCCGGAGCGCTTGCGTGGAACTCGGGCGCCTGAAGTTGCGCGCCGACTTCCTGCGAGTAGCCGCGGCATCGCAGAAATGCGTCAGACCTGGCCTCATCCTCCAAACCGCAAAGCGTCCAGACGGCATGAATAATCCGCGTGTCGGCTTCACCGCTACTCGCAAGATCGGCTCCGCGGTCGCCCGCAACCGGGCGCGCCGTAGACTGCGCGCCGCGGTCCACGAGGTGTTTGAGCGCGCCGCCCTTCCTGGCCATGACTATGTCTTGATCGCCCGGCGCGAAACCCTGGACCGGCCCTATGCCGATCTATTGAAGGATCTGACGGAAGCCTTGCGCAAATTGGGGGCGGCGCGGGAGCGGGGCCGGCCGGAACGCGAGCGCGCATCATGAGTCGCGTTCTCACATCCCCGCTCGGCCTGATTCTTCGCGGACTCATTCGATTCTATCAATTGACGATTTCGCCGCTCCTGCTGTCGAGCTGCCGCTTCGAGCCAAGTTGCTCGGAATATGCACGCCAGGCGATCGAGCGTCATGGCGCGATGACCGGCATCAAGCTGACAATATCGCGCCTGCTGCGGTGCCATCCCTGGGGCGCTGCCGGATACGATCCGGTGCCGGAGACTCCACCCACCCATTTGCCATCCTGCCGCCATGGATAATCGGCAAAATCTCATCGTTGCCGTTATTCTTTCCGCCGCCATCTTGTTCGGCTGGGAATTCTTCGTCGAAATGCCGCGCATGCAGCATCAGCGCGAATTGGCGGCACAGCAGCAAACCGCCGTTGCGCCGCCATCGACACCGGCTGCGGCTCCTTCGCCGACGGCGGTGGCCGCCAAGCCGTTGAACCGAGACGAGGCTCTCGCCAAAAGTCCGCGGATTAAAATCCTGTCGTCGCGCATCACCGGGTCGATCGCGCTGATCGGCGGGCGGATCGACGACGTCGATCTCGTCAATTATCGCGACACCATCGATCCCGACAGCCCGGAAGTGCAGTTGCTGACCCCGAGCGGCACGGAAAACGCCTATTTCGCCGATTTCGGCTGGGTCGCCAAATCCGATGAAAAAATTGCCGTGCCGGGTCCGGATACCTTGTGGAAAGCCGATCACGACACCCTGACGCCGGATCAGCCCGTGACCTTGTCCTGGGACAACGGCCAAGGCCTCGCCTTCTCGCGCACGATCGCGCTCGACCAGAACTTCATGTTCACGGTAACGCAAGGCATCGAAAATCACGGCGCCAATCCGGTAACGCTTTCGCCCTATGCGCGCGTCTTACGGAGCGGCACCCCGAAAACTCTCGGCTATTCGATCCTCTATGAAGGTCCGATCGGGTATCTGGATGGAAATCTTTACAGCAATCCATGGTTCGCCGGCGACCGCCATGTGGGTTACAAGGACCTCCAGGAGAAACAGCAAGTCGAGGTGGAAACAAGCGGCGGCTGGCTCGGCTTCACCGACAAATACTGGCTTGCCGCCGTTGTGCCCGACCCGTCGGTCAAGGCTCATGCGCGGTTTAAATATTGGAGCGATGCGGGCGTCGATAGCTATCAAACCGATTTTTTGGGCGACGCCCAATCCATAGGCGCGGGCGACAAGGGCGAATATGTGAGCCGGCTCTTCTCCGGCGCCAAGGAAGTGCGCCTGCTCGATCATTACAGCAGCGCCGAAAAAATCGAACGCTTGGATCTCGCGGTGGATTTCGGGCTGTTCTATTTTTTGACCAAGCCGTTTTTCTATATTCTGAATTATCTCCACGACTGGCTCGGCAATTTCGGCCTCGCCATTATGGCGCTGACCGTCATCATCAAGCTCCTGTTCCTGCCGCTGGCCAATCGCTCCTATCGGGCGATGGGGAAAATGCGGGCGTTGCAGCCCGAGATACTGAAGCTGCGCGAGCGCTTCACGGACGATCGCCAGCGTCTCAATCAAGAGATGATGGAGCTGTATAAGCGCGAGAAGGTGAATCCCGCGGCCGGCTGTTTGCCGATCTTCATTCAGATCCCGGTGTTCTTCTCCCTTTACAAGGTGCTGTTCGTCACCATCGAAATGCGCCATGCGCCATTTTATGGCTGGATCAAAGATCTCTCGGCCCCCGATCCCACCGATGTCTTGAATTTGTTTGGGTTGATCCCTTGGGACCCTTCGCAGTTTCACGTGACGCTGTTGAATCACGAGTTTTCTCTACCGGCGCTTCTCCTGATCGGCGCTTGGCCGATGATCATGGGTGTCACCATGTTCTTGCAGCAGCGCATGAACCCGCCGCCGCCCGATCCGGTGCAGGCGCGGATTTTCATGTTCCTGCCCCTCGTGTTCACATTTATGCTCGCCCGATTCCCGGCGGGGCTGGTGATTTATTGGGCGTGGAACAACATCCTCTCGGTCGCCCAGCAATGGTTCATCATGCGCCAGGCCCAGAAGCACAAAGGCTGAGATTCGGGATGGCGGCCGGTTCGGACGCCGATGAATCCCAGCGCCTCGAACGCGGCCGGCGTCTCTTCGCGCAAGAATGCCGGTTCGTGACCGGCGCCGCCGATATCGGCGGAATCCCCGCCAGCAGCTTGCCGGAAATCGCCTTCGCCGGCCGGTCCAATGTCGGCAAATCGTCGCTCATCAATGCGCTGACCGGGCGCAACACGCTGGCCCGCGTCTCGCGCACCCCCGGCCGCACCCGGCAGCTCAACTTCTTCGTTTTGGGCAACGATCTCATGCTCACCGATTTGCCGGGCTACGGCTATGCCGAGGCCGACCGGCGCGAGATCGCCGCCTGGAACCGCCTGCTCAAAGCCTATCTGGAGGGGCGCGCCGTTTTGCGCCGGGTCTGTCTCTTGATCGATGCGCGCCATGGTTTCAACGCGCGGGACCGCGAATTCATCAAGCGGCTGGATAAAGCCGCCGTGTCCTATCAAGTCGTGCTCACCAAAGCCGACAAAGTGGCCGACGCAGCGCTTGCGGAATTGCGGAACCGCATGGGCGAGGAATTGCAGACTCACGCCGCGGCCTATCCGGAAATCGCGGCTACCAGCGCAAATCAGGGTCTCGGCATCGCCGAACTCCGCGCCGATCTCGCCGCCATCGCCTTTCAGGACCGCTGAGCGGGAGGCTGGCTCCTCGGAGCCAATTCCGCT
>JBGOXX010000059.1:0-12317 GCA_041479345.1 Alphaproteobacteria bacterium | reverse complement strand
GCTGCGACGGGGCGCGGAATTCGCCGACGCCAGTAGAAAACTCCACCGCACCTAAAAATCAGTAAAACGGCCATGACATCCCCCGCGTGCCGCAGGCGATGTGTCACACCAATGTGGTACACCGCCGCTCGGGTGCCCCGCTTTTGCCGGAAAATTCATTGATCAATAAAATAGCTGGGGCGCCAGGAACCCCAAATACGCCCAGAACGCCAAGGATTTCCGCGGTGCCGGACACCGGATACTCAGCAATTGTGCCGCACCCCGGGGCGCTGATTAAGACAATCTTAAGCATCAAATCCTACAACTTCGTGAGGCTACGAGCAGTCCGGTTTAAATCATCAGCCGAAATCAATATGCCAAGTCGCGGGACCTGTATGTCCGCTGCGAGGACTGCACGTGAAGTAGGAGAGCGGGCGCGTCCGATAACGGATCGGCGCTCGCTCGCGCCATGACACAGCCATCGTTCGCCTGAGCATAAAATCAGGCAACGATCACCACCGCCGGCCTATTGGGGGACAGTCCTGAACCCGTTGCAGGGATTTCTGGCGTATGTCACCCCGTGCCCGAATAACCAAGAAACATAATCGCCATCGGCCGAGGGCTTGGCTCTTCGCTCGGTTATCGCCGCGTCCGGCGATCGCGCGTCCTTGGACATTCCGCGCCGCGGAATTGGGCTGAGCCGGTGACGCAGCAATCCTCCGCTGATCTCCTGACGTTCGAGATTGCCCATGAGCGCTTCGGCATTCCCCTTGCCAGCGTGCGCGAAATTATCCGCGCCGTAAGTTTCTCCCGCCTTCCCAAAGCACCGAGCGTCATCGAGGGCGTCATCAATCTCAGAGGTTCGGTTGTTCCCGTGCTCGATATCCGGGCTCGCTTTCGCTTGCCGCGGAAACCCACCGAACTTTCCGACCACCTCATCGTCGCCGAGGCAAACCGGCGTGTCGTCGCAATTCGTGTCGATCGCGCACTTGATCTTTTGCACATCGAGTCGAACAACATCGACGACGTAAAGACGGTGACGGAAAAGAGCGAATACATCGCCGGCGTAGCGAAGCTGCCCAACGGATTGGTGCTGATCCACGATTTGGCAACGTTCTTGTCCGAGGCGGAAGCCAAGGAACTCGACGCCATCGAAGAGAAAACGCAAGCATGAGCGGGCTGGACATCGCGAATTCGGCGACGAACGACATCACCAACCTGGTCAGGACATATGCCGGCCTCGTGTTCCCGCCGAATCGGTGGCCCGAGGTCGAGCGAGTGATACGCAAAACCATGGCCAACGTTGGCGTTGCCGAGCCGCAGGATTTCGTCCGGCTACTCCAGGCGAATCGTCAGGTGCTTGAAGGACTGATCGGGAGCTTGACGGTCGGTGAAACCTACTTCTTCCGCGAGCCGGCACAGTTCGAAATGCTCCGGCACGAAATACTGCCGGCGCTGCGAGACCAACATCAACCGGGTTCGCGGCTTCGTCTATGGAGCGCCGGATGCGCTTCAGGCGAAGAGCCCTATTCCCTCGCGATCGTTCTTGAGCAGGAGGGGTTCATTGACAACGCCGTCATTATTGGGACCGATATTTCGCGCGCTGCCTTGGCACAGGCCGCCAAGGCCGTGTACGGGCCGTGGTCTTTGCGCGGCGGCTTGGCCAACGTGATTGGGCAATATTTTCATCGCCAGGATTCTCGCCGCCGAGGCGAGCGCTTCGTCCTCTTGGACCGGATACGGCGACGCGTCGCGTTTAATTATCTCAATCTGGCGGCCGACGAATATCCCTCGCCAGCGAACGGCACGGCCGGAAGCCATGTGATCCTCTGCCGCAATGTCCTGATCTATTTCGAGCCGGAGGCCGCGGCGCGGGTCGCGCGCCGGCTGTTCGATTCACTCGCCGAAGGCGGGTGGCTGCTCACCGGACCGTCCGATCCGCCGCTTTGGGATTTGGCGCCTTTTGAAACCGTTGTGACTGAAGGCGGCGTGTTTTATCGGCGCGGCACGCAAACCGGCATTCGCCGCCGGCAAACCGTCAATCCCGTTCCTCGCCCTCAGCCGCCCGCGGTCGGCCTGCCGAAAACCGAACAACCGCCGGCTCCCGAAATCGCAACCAAAATCGCGGCCGAGATCCCTCCCGCAATCGATTCACTGGCGGAAGCACGTCTTGCCTTCTCGAAGGGCGACTTTGAACATGTGTTGCGGCGGACGCGAGACATGGCGGACGATGCCGAAGCCTGTGTGCTGAGAATTCGCGCCGCAGGCAATCTCGGCGATCGCCATCATGCCGAAGCGGCCGCGTCTGCCGCCGTGCAAAAACATCCGCTGTGCACGGAGATTCAATATCTCCGGGCAATCGTGCTCATGGATCTTGGACGGCACGAAGAGGCAGCCGTCTCCTTGCGGCGCGTCATTTATCTCGATCGCTCCTTGGCTGCGGCTCATTTCACTTTGGGTTCGGCGCTTTTGCGGTACGGCGCGGTAACGGAAGCGCGGCGCGCCTATCAAAACGCGTTCGCGCTCTGCGCCAGCCGGCCCGAAGATGAGGTCGTCCCGCTCTCCGAAGGAGAGCGAGCCGGCAGACTCGCCGGTGCGGCAAAGGCCCAACTCGCATCCATTGACGAGAATTCGAAAGGCCTCCCATGCGACCGACACGCAAGCTAGCTGGAACGGACATCGATTGGCAACCGGTCCATGACCGTTTGGCCGCTACCGCCGTTGCTTTGGAGGAGTCCTTTAAACCTTCGCCCGAACACGCAAGATACATATTGGAAGAGCGTGCCCATCGGTTGGCGCAGCCGCTGCAGGATGCGGATGCCGTCGGCGCGGCAATGGACGTGCTCTCCCTTACCTTGGCGGGAGAGCGTTACGCGATCGAAACCCGCTATGTACACGAAGTGCTTCGGCACGCCGACCTTGCGCATATCCCCAACACCCCTGATTTCGTCGCCGGGGTCACCAATTTGCGTGGCGAAATCCTTGCCGTGTTTGACCTGCACCAGTTTTTCGGTCGGAAATCGAGTGAGGCGGCTGAAGGCGCGACGCTTATCGTTTGCGGCGAGGCGCGGGCCGAATTCGGGATACTGGCCGATTCCGTTCACGAAGTGACGAGTCTTTCAACGGCGGAATTGTTGGCCGATCCGGTTTTTGAAAACAGCCCCGAACGGCATTGTATTCGGGGTGTTACGCGCGCCGCGACGATCGTCCTTGATGGCTCTGCCCTGTTGAACGATCAGCGGTTGTTCATCGATTTGGCCCATGACACGGAAACCACCACTATGGAGCGAGGAGCATAATGTTAAAAATGAAAACCGTTCAAGCAAAGCTGGCCTTCGGCTTCGCCCTTGGACCGATCATTCTGGCGATCATCGGTTGGATCGTATACACGAATACGGACCGATTGCACGAGGCCCGATTGCAGCAGCGGCACATCTACCAAGTGCTGCTAAAAACCGACGCTTTCAAAAGACTCCTTGCCGACGCCGAAACCGGTCAACGTGGTTTTCTACTGACGGGTAACGAAAAATATCTCGAACCGTATCGCGCCGCCGTTTCCGCATTGAGCAATACTTTGGACGAAGTTGGTGGATTGACGGCTGATAATCCCCGACAACAGGCGCGGCTGCCAAACCTAAGAGATCTGGTCCAACAAAAGTTGGCCGAGCTTGAGGAAACCATCTCTCTACGCAAAGAAAAGGGATTGGACACCGCTCTTGCCGTGGTCGTGACGGATAAGGGCAAGCAGATCATGGACAATATTCGAGTTCTTTTGGATCAGATGGAGGCCGACGAAAATGAACGGTTGGAGCAGCTATCGGGGCAAGGGGAAAAGCTTTTGGAAACAACTTTCGGTTCCATTATCTACGGTACACTCGGGAGTTTTTTGCTGCTCGCCGTCGTCGGATTCTTCACCGCCCGCAGCATTACCGTGCCGGTCAAGAAAATCGTCGATGCTTTGGCTGCCGCTTCCGCAGAAATCCTTGCCGGTACGACCCAGCAAGTAACCGGCATGCGCGAGCATTCGTCCGCGGTGACGGAAACCGTCAGCACCGTCGATGAGGTTCTGCAAACCGCGGAGCAGGCGGCGCAACGGGCTAACGTCGTGTCGGAATCCTCTCGACGCGCGGCCGAGGTCGGACAAGTGGGCCGCAAGGCGGTGGAAGATTCGGTCACGGCCATGGGTGCCGTAAAGGATCAAACCGGCTCGATTGCCGAAAGCATCTTGATGCTGGCCGAGCAAGCGCAGGCGATCGGAGAAATCATCGTCAGCGTCAATGACATCGCGGAGCAAATCAATATGTTGTCGCTCAATGCGGCAATCGAAGCATCGCGCGCCGGGGAACAAGGCAAGGGATTCAGTGTGGTCGCCAACGAGATCAAGGCGCTGGCCGACCAATCGAAGAAGGCAACCACCCAGATTCGCCAAATGCTGGGTGAAATCCAAAAAGCTACGAACACGGCGGTGATGGTGACGGAGCAAGGAACAAAAAGCGTCAACGATGCCATCAAGACGGTAAACGAAGCGGGGACCACAATCCGGGCTCTCGCCGACGTTATCGCCGATTCCGCCCAGGCGGCTGCCCAGATTGCCGCCTCGTCGGCGCAGCAAGCAACAGGCATGCATCAAATCCATCAGGCGATGCAGCACATCAATCAAGTCAGTATCCAGAGCCTGGCAGCGACGAATCAGTCCGAGCGCGCAGCCCAGAATCTCAACATTCTCGGTACCACGCTCAAAGAATTGGTGGCGTGACGGGGATTCGATAAATGGCCGAGGATCCCCTTATCCAGAGATTAATGGCCACATTCTTGGGCGAGCTCGAGGACCATGTCCGCGCGCTTGAGCGGGATCTTCTGGCGTTGGAAAAGAATCTCACCACCTCGGCGAAGAATGAGCTCTTCGGAACCTTGTTCCGCACCGCACACAGCCTCAAGGGAGCGGCACGATCGGTGCGTGTGAATTTGGTCGAGACGGCTGCTCATAGGCTCGAAGAACTCTTCGCTGCCGCACGCGATGGCCGGATGCCGGTTGATGCGGAATTCTTCGCTTTGGCGCTGCCGGTCGTGGATGCCATTGGCGAGGCAGGGCGGCGCCTGCGCACCAATCAGGATCTGGCGGGCTCGCCGCTTGAAAGCCTCGCGCTCCGTCTGGCGACAGCGGCGCCGTCACGCGGCAATATGAGAACGGCAGAACCGGCGAAAAATCCTGTCTCCGCCAAAACTGCGGCCGAACCGGAGCGATGGAGCGGGGTTGTTCGGGTGCCGGCGGAAAAGCTCGATTCGCTTCTGGTGCACAGCGGAGAACTCCTTGCCATCCGCCACCGAGTGGAGGCGCGAAAAGACGAGGCCGCAGCGTTGTATGATCTCTTGGGAGAGTACCGAAAGAATTGGCGCCGCGTGGAGCAGGGAGTCGCGGCCGTTCTGAGGAGCGATTCCGGTTCCGATTCAATTTCGACAATGAAGAAGGAAACGAATTCAGTCGTGGCGATAAAACGCCGCGTGAACCAAGCGATCGCCCGAAATGACGAAACCCTGCACCGGTTCGAGCGTGAGTTGCAGCGGCTGGTCGCCAATTTGAGCGCAGATCGACGCGTCTTCGAGCAAACGGCCAATCCTCTCGATGCCGAGGTGCGCCGGACACGAATGTTTCCTTTTGCCGAAGCTTGCGAAGGACTTGAGCGGATGGTCCGCGATCTGACGGCAGGTGACGACAAGAAAGCCGAGGTCGTCATCGCCGGCGGCGACATCGAAATCGATCGCTCGGTTCTTGAGGGGCTGAAGGACCCCTTGCTGCATCTCGTCCGAAACGCGGTCGATCATGGCATTGAATCGCTTGCGGCACGGCACATGGCGGGGAAGCCGGACACTGGACGGATTGCGGTGACGGCAGCGGTTCGCGGCGCCCGCGTCGAGGTTACAGTCGCCGACGACGGCCGGGGCCTTGACCTCGCTGCCGTCCGCGAGCAACTGCGTAAAAGGGAAATCCCGGTCCCGGATAACGATCGGGAGCTGATCGACCACATCTTCGTGCCTGGTTTCTCGACCTTGTCGGCCGTAACCAGGCTCTCGGGGCGCGGAGTAGGCCTCGACGTCGTCAAGACCAGGCTCAATTCCATGCGCGGAACGGTCGATGTCTCGTTCATATCCGGAAAGGGCACCCGATTCACCTTGAGCGTCCCTTTGACTTTGACATCGCTTCGGGCCGTTTTGGTCGGAGCGGGCGGACAGGTATTTGCGGCCGATTCATTGAGCGTCCACAAGATTCTCCGTATCGGCACGCAGGATATTCAATTGGTCGAAGGGCGCGAAGTGATTTTGCTCGATGGCTTGCCTGTACCGGTTGTTTCTCTTGGCAAACATCTCGGCCTTTCGGCCCGTTCTGCAGCCGGTGGCGTGATGCCCACTATCGTTCTGGCGAGCGGAAGTAGAATGGCGGCGTTCGTCGTTGACGACCTTCGCGGCGAGCGGGAAATCATGGTTCGCACCCTGGGTTCACGTCTGCGCCATATTAAGTATGTAACCGGCGGCATGGTTCTCCCCGATGGGCATATTGCTCTCATTCTGAATGCCGCCGATCTCGTCACCCATGTACAAACTCTTCCCTTATCCACGGGCGTTGCTCAATCCATGGCAACGGCACCGCGCTCGGTCAAAAAGCGTCTCCTCATCGTCGACGATTCGATGACGGTCCGTACGTTGGAGAAGAGCATCCTCGAATCGGCTGGTTACGACGTGATGGTTGCCGTCGATGGTGCGGAGGCATGGCAGCTTCTTCTTGAACGGGGCGCCGATCTGGTCATTACCGACATCGAGATGCCGCACATGGACGGCTTTTCCCTTACCGAAGCCATCCGTGGATCCAAGCGTTTTCGCGAACTACCGGTTATCTTAATGACGGCGCTCGAAAACGAATCGGATAAGGCGCGCGGCATGGAGGTCGGGGCCGACGCCTACCGGGTGAAGAGTGCGTTCGACCAAACGGATCTTTTGGCCACTATTGCTCAGGTTCTATGACAGGGGCACCGACAATTCGGACTCTGGTTGCCGATGATTCAAATTTGGATCGAGCGCGGCTTGTGACTTTGTTGCGTTCCGATCCCGCGTTCGAGGTCGTCGGCGATGCGAGAAGCTTCGCCGAGGTTCTGGAACTAGCGAGGCAGCTTCGGCCCGACGTGATCGCCATGGGAGCGTGTCTACCGAAGCAAGGAGGCTTCGAGGCAACCAAGGAAATTATGATCGAAATGCCGACGCCGATCGTCATCGTTTCGGATGAAACCGATGCCCGGCAAGTAAAGGTATCGATATTGGCGCTTCGCGCCGGTGCTTTGGCCGTTGTGGCGAAGCCGTCGCTGCAATCGGGACTAGAACCGGACGGTCAGCGCCTGTTATCGACGCTTAAGGCGATGTCTCAAGTCAGGGTGATCCGGCATTGGCGGGAGAAGCCCCATATCTCATTGAGCGTGCGGCCGGTTCCACCATCCAAAATGCCGCCACGGATCATCGCAATGGCGGCGTCCACGGGCGGTCCCGCCGCATTCGAGCGCATCTTGTCCGATCTGCCGGCCGATTTTCAATCGCCAATCTTAATTGTCCAACATATTGCGGACGGCTTTGTCAATGGTTTGGTGAGTTGGCTTAACACCGTTTGCTCACTCAAGGTCAAGGTCGCGGTGAATGGCGAGCCTCTGTCGCCACACACGGTTTATGTCGCACCCGACGGCAATCATCTCGGAGTTTCGCGCCGGTCCGAGATTCTTTTATCGCAGGATGCACCGATCGGCGGATTTCGCCCATCTGCGACCTTTCTTTTCGAATCGGTTGCGAAAGTGTTCGGCTCTTCGGCCGTGCATGTGATCCTCACCGGCATGGGACAGGATGGCGTCGCGGGTCTCGTGGTCGCGCACAGGCTCGGCGGTAAGATCTTGGCACAAGATGAGATGAGTTCGGTGGTCTCGGGAATGCCGAGTGCCGCAATCAATGCCCAGATTGTCGACCGGGTGCTGCCGCTGGCTTCGATCGCACACGAGCTAACTACAATTACAGACATGGCGAGGATAAGCTGATGACACGGATTCTTGTCGCCGAAGACAGTCCGACGCAGGCGGAACTGCTTCGTCTCATTCTCGAAGCCGAGAAATTCGAAGTCGACATCGCGACAAACGGGCAAGCGGCGCTGCAGCGGTTCGACCAGGCACCGTCCGACATCGTAATTTCGGACATCATGATGCCGGGCCTTTCAGGCTACGAACTTTGTCGTCAAATCAAGCGCCGGAAAAACGGGCAGACTATTCCGGTCATCCTGCTTTCGACGCTTAGCGATCCGATGGACATTATCCGTGGCCTCGAATGCGGGGCCAACAATTTCATCACCAAACCATACGAGCGGGAGCAGTTGGTCGCGAGAATTCATACCATTCTGCAGAACCAAGCCATTCGCAACGGCAGCAAGGTCACGATCGGAGTCGAACTCGTATTTTTGGGAATGAAGTTCCTTATCACTTCGGAGAAGGAGCAGATCCTCGATCTCCTGATTGGAACCTTCGAGGACATCGTCCGGACGAACCGCGGACTGCAGGAAAGCAAGGCTGCGGCCGAAGCCGCCAATAGCGAGCTGAAAGCCTTCAGCTATTCGGTGGCCCACGATCTGCGCGCCCCGCTCCGCGGTATCGAAGGCTTCAGCCAGGTTCTGATGGAAGACTATTCCGACAAGCTCGATGAGCAGGGAAAGACTCATCTGAAAAGCATACGCCGGTCCGCACTGTTCATGGCGGAATTGATCGACAGTCTTTTGATGCTCGCCCGCGTGACACAGAGCGACCTTAACCGCGAGCAGGTCGATCTGAGCGATCTTGCCAAGGACGCGGCCGCGCGGCTTCAGAACACGGAACCCGAGCGAAAGTCCGAGTTCATTATTACCGAAGGGGTGATAAATACCGGAGACCGCCGGCTTTTGAGCATCGTTTTCGAAAATCTGGTAGGCAATGCGTGGAAATTCACGCGAAAGCGAGAGCAGACGTGTATCCAGTTCGGGTGCGCCCGCGAGAATGGGCAATCCGTCTATTTCATTCGCGACAACGGGGCCGGGTTCGACATGGCCTACTCAGATAAGCTCTTCGGAGTCTTTCAACGATTGCACGGCATGGACGAATTCGAAGGAACCGGCATCGGGCTTGCGACCGTTCAGCGCGTGATTCAGCGCCATGGCGGGCGCATCTGGGCGGAGGCGGCGGTGGATCGGGGGGCCACGTTCTATTTTACTCTCGATGAAACCGAGCAACAGGCATAGGCGGGCGGGGCGACCGATTGGTCGCAGGCGAGCATCTCTTCGCCCAGACCGCCCAAAGTTTCAGCTATCAGAAGGCGCGTTTGGCCAGAGGCGAAATCCAACTGCCGGAAAAATACGTCGCACTTTCGTCTTTCGGACAGGAAGCGCAATACACGCGATACGACGGTCCCTCGTAATCCGCGAACCGGAACCGTGCGCCCGGGACGCGTAAGGTCCGAGGCTGCCCGGTTGTCGCCGGAAAATCCGTTGCTGAAAAGATGGCTGAGGCGCCAGGAATCCCACGTGCGCCCCTAAACCCGAGGATTTCCGCGGTGCCGGACACCGAATTGTGAGCAATTGTGCCGCACTCCGGTGCACCGCGTCCAGACCGATCGCTCCGTATAAGGGCGCCCCACCCACGGTCCGAACAATGGCCCTCTTTGTGCGGTTAAAGGGATGGCTGCAAGATGCACCCCGCATCATCAGCGCTGCAGGAATACTCCGCTAACGCGCAGCCTGATTTAACGAACCGCGTTTTTATACCGCCTTTATATCCCCGCCCTCAATCCATATGGAACCTTTATGGCCTTCGGCCTATGTGTATTCGCGCCGGAGGAATAGCGCTTGCAAAGCGCTCCGGCTCAAGAATGGAGGCTGTCATGGAAGGTGCAACTCTCACTTTCATAAATATCGCGGCGGTGGCGGCGCTCGTCGTTCTTTTCTTCGTCATTCTTGATCTCCCCGTAACGCGCCGCACGAACAGCAATGCGTCCAACAATTCTCGAACTCGCCGGAAATGAATCCGCATGCCGTGGCAGATTTTGGGAAACACCGGAGGTCCTCGATGTTCGACGTGATGATGATTGCTATTGGCGTTGCGAGTTTCGTGGTCCTCTTGGGCTACGTCTCGCTCTGCGAAAGGATGTGAGCCATGGTCTTTGATTATGTGCTCGGCGCGGTCGTATCGCTCGTCATCCTCGTTTATCTCGTTTTTGCGCTGGTGCGTCCGGAAAAATTCTAGGACGCAGATATTCTGAGGAGCTGACATGACAGAAAATGGAATTCTTCAGATCGTCGTCTTCACGGCGATCGTGGCGGCGATTGCAGTGCCGCTCGGCCTCTATATGGCGCGCGTGTTCGCCGGCGAGCGCACATTGCTCTCGCCCGTTCTCGGTCCGGTGGAACGAGTTTTCTATCGGATCTCGGGTGTGAATCCCGACAATGAACAGCATTGGCTGACCTATGCCATTGCCATGCTGCTGTTCAATCTCGTCTGTTTCGTGACGCTCTATGCCATGCTGCGGTTGCAATTCTATCTGCCGTGGAATCCTCAAGGCATGACCGGGATGACCCCGGATTTGGCACTGAACACCGCGATCAGCTTCACCACCAACACCAATTGGCAGAATTACGGCGGCGAGACCACGCTGGGCTACTTCGTGCAGATGGCGGGCTTGACCGTCCATAATTTCGTTTCAGCGGCGACCGGCATTGCCATGGTCATTGCCCTTATTCGCGGCTTCACCCGGCGTTCGGCGAAGACGGTGGGCAATTTCTGGGTCGATCTGACCCGTTGCACACTTTATGTGCTGCTGCCGATTTCGATCGTCGGCACGCTGTATTTTGTCTGGCAAGGCATGCCGCAGAATTTAGGCGCCTATGTCGACGCCACGACCCTCGAAGGCGCCAAGCAAACGCTTGCCCAGGGCCCGGTCGCCTCGCAAATCGTCATCAAGACCGTCGGGACCAATGGCGGCGGCTTTTTCAACGTCAATGCCGCGCACCCTTATGAGAACCCCACGCCGTTTTCGAATCTCGTGACGACGATTCTGGAGTTTTGGATCGGCGCCGCCCTCACCATCACCTTCGGCAAGATGGTCGGCAATATGCGGCAGGGTTGGGCGATATTTGGCGCCATGGCAATCCTGTTCCTCGTCGGCGCCTTTGTTTGCTACGGCGCCGAGAGCGCCGGCAATCCCGCCTTCGCCAAGCTTGGCATCGACCAGACGCCGAGTGCTCTTCAAGCTGGCGGCAATATGGAAGGCAAGGAAGTCCGCTTCGGCATCACCGATTCCGCGCTTTTTGCGACAACGACGACCGACACATCGGATGGCGCGGTCAATGCGATGCATGACAGCTTCACGCCAATCGGCGGATTGGTGCCTATCGTCAATATGCAGCTCGGCGAGATCATATACGGCGGTGTGGGTTGTGGGCTCTACGGCATGCTGCTGTTCGCCATTCTTGCGGTGTTCATCGCCGGGCTGATGGTGGGGCGAACTCCCGAATATCTCGGAAAGAAGATCGAATCCCGCGAAGTGAAAATGGCGATGCTGGCGATTCTGGTGGTGCCGCTCTCCGCGCTCGGCTTCACCGCTCTCGCGACCGTGCTGCCGGCGGGGCTTGCAGGACCTGAGAATGCCGGCCCCCACGGTTTCAGCGAGATCCTTTACGCCTTCACCTCGCAAACCGCGAATAACGGCAGCGCCTTCGCGGGGCTTACCGGCAACACGCCGTTCTATAACATCACCGGCGCCATCGCGATGATGATCGGGCGTTTCGCTATCGCCGTTCCGGTGCTGGCAATCGCCGGCTCGCTGGCCGCCAAGAAACTGGTGCCAGCTTCGGCGGGCACCTTCCCGACCGATAACGGATTGTTCGTGGCGCTTCTGATCGGCGTCATCATCATCACCGGCGGCCTCATCTATTTCCCGGCCGACGCGCTCGGACCCTTAGTGGAACACCTGCAGATGCAGGCCGGCACACTTTATTGAGGATCATTCCATGAACGAGAAAACTTCGACTCCTGGTTTTGCCGACACATTGATCCGCCGCAAGCGCGGCGTCGCCGGAGTTTCCCCTGAAATCATCCGGCATGCGGTTTGGGACTCGTTCCGCAAGCTCAACCCGCGCACGCTTGTTCGCAATCCGGTCATGTTCGTGGTGGAGATCGTCGCCGCGGCGACCACCATCGTTCTGGTCCGCGATCTTGCCGTCGGCAATCCCGGCATTTCGTTTACCGCCCAGATCGCTTTCTGGCTGTGGTTCACCGTGATATTCGCCAACTTTG
>JBGOXX010000058.1:0-12577 GCA_041479345.1 Alphaproteobacteria bacterium | reverse complement strand
TATTTGCTCTTAGCGGCAACCCTGACGATGACTTCGACGCGGGAAACCGTGCTTCCTTCGGGCGGTGCCGGCAGGTTGGCGACCGAAATCCCGGCCGCCGGAATATCGACGAGCTTGCCTGAATCCTGAAAGAAGAAATGATGGTGCTCGCCGTTATTGGTATCGAAATAGCAACGGCCCGAATCGACCACGACTTCGCGGAGCAAAGCCGCTTCGGTGAATTGGTGGAGCGTGTTGTAGACGGTGGCGAGCGAAACGCCGACATCGGCGTCGCGAGCTTCTTTATGCAGCTCTTCCGCCGTGACATGGCGATGCCCGGATTCGAACAGCAGCTTGGCCAACGCCAAGCGTTGACGCGTCGGCCTAAGCCCAGCACCGCGCAAGCGGTCAAGAGCAGAAGCAAAGGGACGCATGTCGCGATTTCTGTCCATTTACTGCGCGAAGCCTATTTTACCGCTTGAATCGTTTACCGCTTAAATCGAAAACCCGAAGCGGCCAAACCCAACCGCAATCCATAAGATAGTCATTAGTTTGGAAAAGATCAAAATCATTATCGAGGCCGGCATCCAGGCCGATTGGCCCCATTAACCACGCTTGGCCGGCACACGGTCAATCGCCGGTTTGGATGCGCTCGATCAGCTGCTGCACCGTCGGAATGAAACCATTCGAATAGAACGGGTCATCCGCGAATCGGTACGCATTATGCCCTGCGAACATCAATTCCGAATTGATGCTGTCGGTGTGGCTGATCGCTTGCAGCGTCTTCTGAATGCAGTAGGAACGCGGGTCGGCTTTCTTGCCGGTGGTGCCCTGCTCGTTCTGCGCCCAATTGCTGAAGAGGCACGCGCTGAGGCAGCCCATGCAGTTGATCTGGTCGAGCCGAATTTCATTCGACTTCCGCGGCGTCACGAATATGAGCGTTGAATCGGGCGTGCGCATGGCTTCGGTGAAGCCCTGGCGCACCCAGTCTTCGGCGCGGATCTTGTCGGCGGCGGTCAAATAGACGACGCGGTGGCGCGCCCCCACCGGAAATGCCGTGTCATGCTCGCCGACGGGATTGGTGGAATAGGCGACCTGGCGCGCGGAGCGCTCTTCGAGTTCCTTGATGAAATCGTTGTAGACGGCCGATGAATAAAATCCGGTCGGGCTATATCGATTGAGGAAGATCTCGCCTTTCTTGAGCGTGAGCAGCTTTTGCTTCCACGCATCGGAAATCGGGCTTTCCTTCGTCAACAACGGCCGGGTGCCGAACTGGAAAGCCACCGGGCCCAATTCCGGATTGTCGATCCACTCTTCCCATTCGCGCAGGAACCACACACCGCCCGCCATGATGATCGGCGTGTCATGCAGGCCGTATTCATTCATCAATTGGCGCATTTCGAGGACGCGCGGCAACGGCGGCTCGGGCTTTTGGGGATCTTCGACATTGCTGAGACCGTTATGGCCGCCCGCCAGCCAGGGGTCTTCATAGACCACGGCGCCCAGCCAATCCCGGAAACGATGGTAAGCGCGTTTCCACAAGGCGCGGAACGCGCGGGCCGACGAAACGATCGGATAATAATGGACGCCGTATTTGGTGCAGATCTCGGCAATGCGATAGGGCATGCCGGCGCCGCAAGTGACACCGTGGATGATTCCCTTGGCCGCTTCCAGCGTGCGGTGAAGAATGGTCTCCGCGGCGGCCATCTCCCACAGCACGTTCATGTGGATGCGGCCCAACCCGTTCGCGATATCGTGGGCAACGCGCGCCTGATACAAGGCACCTTGCACCGCGAAATCGATCAGCTCTTGGTGGCGCTCGCGTCGGGTCTTGCCATAATAGATTTGCGGGGACAGTTTTCCATTTTCAAAGAAATCGGCGTTGACGCCCGAAAACGTTCCGACGCCGCCTGCCGCGGCCCAAGGCCCGGAGCTTTCGCCGTTCGACACCGAGATGCCCTTACCCCCTTCAACCAGGGGAAGCACCTCGCGGCCGGACATGAATATCGAATTCAGAGGCTTCATTCGATGCCTCCCACTCCCCGAGCCCGCCGGCCGTAGATTACCCGATTACCGCAGTTATTGGACGGCGCCTGAACCCCATACAAGGCTATATGGGGCGGGCGGTCTTTCTTCAACCACCCTTTCCAGCTGCGCGCCCCGAAAGTCATGCGGGCTTGGTCAGATCCTGGCCAGTCGCCTGGTCCACCGCCTTCATGCTCAGCTTGACCTTGCCGCGATCGTCCATGCCCAGCACCTTGACGGATACCATATCGCCTTCCTTGACGACATCGCCGACTGTCTTCGGTCTGCCGGGTGCCAGTTCGCTGATATGCACCAGCCCGTCGCGCGGCCCCAAGAAATTCACGAAGGCCCCGAAATCCACGACCTTCACCACCTTGCCTTTGTATATGGCGCCCACTTCCGGCTCGGCCACGATACTGCGGATCCAATCGATCGCGGCTTGGCTCGCCGCACCGTCGACCGCCGCGACTTTAACCGTCCCATCATCCTCGATATCGATCTTGGCGCCGGTCTTCTCCGTAATCTCGCGGATCACTTTGCCGCCGGTGCCGATGATCTCGCGGATCTTGTCCTTCGGCACATTGATGACGGTGATCCGCGGCGCATGATCGCTCAATTCCTCGCGGGCGGTTTCCAGCGCTTTGCGCATCTCATACAAGATATGCAGGCGGCCGTCGCGCGCTTGGGCGAGCGCCGTCTCCATGATGTCGCGGGTGATGCTGGTGATCTTGATGTCCATCTGCAGCGACGTGATACCCTTGTCGGTTCCCGCCACCTTGAAGTCCATGTCGCCGAGATGATCCTCGTCGCCGAGGATGTCCGAAAGCACGGCGTGGCCGTGATCTTCTTTGATCAAACCCATCGCAATGCCGGCGACCGGCGTTTTGATCGGAACACCGGCGTCCATCATCGACAAGGACGTACCGCAGACGGTTGCCATCGACGACGAACCGTTGGATTCGGTGATTTCCGAAACCACCCGCGTCGTGTACGGGAACTCGGTCTTGTCGGGCAGGATCGGACGGATCGCCCGCCACGCAAGCTTGCCGTGACCGACTTCGCGCCGCCCGGTAAAGCCGACGCGGCCCGTCTCGCCCACCGAAAACGGCGGGAAATTGTAATGCAGCAGGAAATGCTCGCGGTACTCGCCTTCGAGCGCGTCGACGATTTGCTCGTCCTGGCCGGTGCCGAGCGTGGTGATGACCAGCGCCTGCGTCTCGCCGCGGGTGAACAGCGCGCTGCCATGAGCGCGCGGCAGAATTCCGACCTCGCAAACGATCGGCCGGATGTCGCCCGTCCTGCGCCCATCGATGCGCTTTCCGGTTTTCAATATATTGCCGCGCACGATGTCCTTTTCGAGATCCTTGAACAGGCCGGGCGCGAGCTCGGCGTTCAAGCCTTCGGCCGCAATCGTTTCAACCGCTTTGACCTTCACGGCGGAAATTTTTTCGTGGCGGCTTTGCTTATCCATCAATGCGTAAGCGGCGCGAAGATCGCTTTCCGCGATTTCCTTCAAGCGCGCCGCAACCTGTTCCGTGCCTTCCGGCGCGGTTGGCAATGCCCAGGGTTCCTTCGCGCAATCTTCGGCCAAATCGATGATGAGCTTGATGACCGCTTGCATTTGCTCGTGACCGAACATCACGGCGCCGAGCATGGTTTCCTCGGACAATTGCTTGGCCTCGGATTCGACCATCAGAACGCCGTTTGCGGTACCGGCAACCACGAGATCGAGATCGCTGTTCGCCATCTCGTCCAGTTGCGGATTGAGAACGAATTGGCCGTTGATATAGCCGACCCTGGCGCCGGCGATCGGGCCCAAGAACGGAACGCCGGAAAGGGTCAGGGCGGCCGATGTGCCGATCAACGCCACGATGTCCGGATCGTTCTCAAGATCGTGGGACAACACGGTGCAGATAATTTGGGTTTCATTGCGGAATTCGTGCGGGAACAAGGGCCGGATCGGCCGATCGATCAGACGCGAGGTCAGGGTTTCCTTTTCCGAAGGGCGCCCTTCGCGCTTAAAAAAGCCGCCGGGAATTTTTCCGGCGGCATAGGCCTTTTCGATGTAATTGACGGTCAGCGGGAAAAAATCGATTCCAGACTTCGCGGACCTTTCCGCAACCGCCGTGCACAACACGGTCGTGCCGCCATAGGTGGCAAGCACGGCGCCATCGGCTTGCCGGGCTACCTTGCCCGATTCAAGAACCAGTTTGCGTCCGCCCCATGTGATCTCCTTGCGACTTACCTTAAACATACTCTCTACCTTTCCTGAAGGGGTGCCGAATGCCTTCCCCTTTCCAAAATTGGCCGCCCGATTGCGGCCGTCGTCATCCGCGCCCTCATGGCGCAGCTCCAACACTGTTAAAACTTAAATTCCACACGCCACCGCCGGCCGACTTCCCGGCCGGAGCAGCAACGCATATATCAATGAACCCATGCTCCGATCGAGGCCGCGTTCCCGCGGCCATCGCCTAACGGCGCAGGCCGAGGCGCTGGAGCAACCGCTCGTATCGCGCTTCATCTTTGCGCTTCAAATACTCGAGCAGGCGGCGGCGCTGGCCGACCATGATGAGAAGGCCGCGGCGCGAATGAAAGTCCTTGCCGTGGGAGTTCAGGTGCTCGGTCAGGCTCTTGATTCGTTCCGACAGAATCGCGACCTGGACCTCCGGCGAACCGGTGTCACCGTCCTTCGTTGCGTAATCCTTGATGATCTCAAGCTTGCGCTGAGTGTTAATCGACATCGGCTGCTACCTTCGTTAAAGATTGAAAACTCGAACCGGGTGGAGCTTCCCCTGATCGAATCGCGCCACGGCAACGGGTTTTCCATTAGCCATGGCGCAAACTGCGATCCCAGGGACGAGGCCGCCAATGCGGTTCACGTCCATTGCCCGAAACAGAGGGACGGATTGTCCGCTCCTCAGCGTTCGGGCCTCGCCTTCCGACAGGGCCAGCGCCGGGATGCCGTCCAGCGCGGTCTCGATCGGAAGAAGGGTTGCAAGTGCGGCGGCACTATGCCTCAGGGTTTCCAGTGAATCTAGCGAAATCGCCTGGGATTCCACGAACGGACCGGCCGAAAGACGGCGCAATTCAACCACATGGGCATAGGTGCCAAGAGCGAGCCCCAGATCCCGGGCCAGCGAGCGCATATAGGCCCCCTTGCCGCAGGCAACCTCGAAACTCGCTAGATCCCCTTCAACGTTCACCACCGCCAGTTTTTCGATGAGGATGGGCCGGGGCGATAGCTCGAATTCCTCGTCGCCCCGGGCCATGGCATAGGCCCGGCGCCCTTCGACCTTGATGGCCGAAAACCGCGGCGGCGTTTGCTGGATTTCGCCGGTAAAGCGGGACAGAACGGATTGGATTTCGGCCCCGCTTGGCCGGTTGGGGCTTGTCGCTGTGATCTTGCCTTGCGCATCGTCGGTACTACGGGCTTCGCCCCAGCGCAGCGTGAAGCGATAGGTCTTGGTTCGGTCCATTTCGAAGGCAACCGTTTTGGTCGCCTCGCCGAGAGCAATGGGAAGAACGCCGGTTGCCAGTGGATCGAGGGTCCCGCCGTGGCCCGCCTTGGCGGCGTTGAAGATGCGGCGCACCCGTGCCACCGCCTGGGCGGAGGTCAGCCCTATTGGCTTGTCGAGAACGATCCAGCCGTGAACAGAATCGCCCTTATGCCTACGGCCCATCGCCCGAATCCTCCCCCGAATCCTCCCCCGAATCCTCCCCCGAATCCTCCAATGAATCGTTCGGCGAGTCCGCGGGCAGATCCTCGGATGCGGCGGGGGTCGGGTTTTCCAAATCCTGGCGGACTTTTTCCAAGTCCTGGCGGCCTTCTTCTAAGTCCTGGCGGACATGGGGCCGGCGAAGAATCGATTCGATTTTGCCCGCCTGCTCGAAGGAGGTATCGGGCGAGAACACGATGACGGGAGCGAATTTGAGGCGTATCGCGTGCGCGACTTGGGCCCGAAAATAGGGGGCGGCGCGATTGAGGGCCGCCAGAATTTTGCTCGGATCGCCGCCGCCCAAGGGTGTCACGAACGCTTCCGCCCGCCGCAAATCGGGTGTGGTTCGAACCTCGGTGACGGTAACCGGAACATCGCGGAGTTCCGGATCTTTCATCGCGCCCCGCTCGATCAGCTCGGCGATGCTATGCCGGATTTCCTCGGCAACGCGCAATTGGCGCTGAGAAGGCCCGCGTCTGATGGAATCATTCTTTCGCATGCGATGACCCGCTGTCGGTGCGGGACGTTAGATCGAGCGCGCGATCTCTTCGAGCTCGAAGCACTCGATGATGTCGCCGGTTTGAACGTCTTGGTAGTTTTCGACGCCGATGCCGCATTCGAAACCTTCCTTGACTTCCCGGGCTTCGTCTTTGAAACGGCGGAGCGTTCCGATCGTGCCTTGATGAATGACGACCGAATCGCGGAGCAGCCGCATCCTGGCGCCGCGGCGGATAAGGCCTTCGGTGACCATACAGCCCGCGATTTTGCCGACCTTGGTGATGCTGAAGACTTCACGCACTGCGGCGGCGCCGAGCGCGATTTCTTTCACTGTCGGCGCCAGCATGCCGGAGAGTGCGGCTTTGACGTCGTTAATGATGTCGTAAATGACCGAGTAATAACGGATTTCGATTCCGTCCCGGCGCGCTAGATCGCGCGCCTGGGCATTGGCCCGGACATTGAAGCCGAGAATCATGGCGCTCGAAGCCGCGGCGAGCGTCACGTCCGATTCATTGATGCCGCCGACCCCACCGTGCAGGATCCGCGCCTTGACCTCTTTGGTCTCCATCTTTTCGAGGCTGCCGACGATGGCCTCGAGCGACCCTTGAACGTCGGTTTTCACGACGAGCGGCAATTCCTTGGCTTCGCCCGCCTGAATGGCGGTGATCATTTGCTCGATGGTGCCGCGAGCACCCGCAACACTTTGCAGGCCGCGGGTCTGACGGACGCGGTAGGAAACGATTTCGCGGGCGCGGGCTTCGTCTTCGACGACGACGAAATCGTCGCCCGCCGACGGCGTGCCGTTCAATCCGAGGACTTCGACCGGGACCGAAGGACCGGCTTCGTTCACTTGGCGGAGACGATCGTCGATCAGGGCGCGAACACGGCCCCATTCGGAGCCGGCGATGAAAATGTCGCCGAGTTTGAGCGTGCCGCGCTGAACCAGCACGGTTGCAACCGAGCCGCGGCCCCGTTCCAGCTTCGCTTCGATTACGACACCTTCGGCAGGGCGATTGGGATTGGCGCTCAATTCGAGCACTTCGGACTGGAGCAGAATCGCTTCTTCGAGCTTCTCGAGATTGCGCTTTTCTTTAGCCGAGACCTCGATGCTCAGGACGTCGCCGCCCATGGTTTCCACGACCACGCCGTGCTGCAGCAAGTCGGTGCGGACGCGGAGCGGATTGGCATCCGGCTTGTCGATCTTGTTGATGGCCACGATCAACGGAACCTTGGCCGCCTGGGCATGATGGATCGCTTCCACGGTCTGATCTTTGACGCCGTCATCGGCCGCCACGACCAGCACCACGATATCGGTGACATTGGCGCCCCGCGCCCGCATCGCCGAGAAGGCCTCGTGGCCCGGCGTATCCAGGAAGGTGATATGAGCGCCTGATTTGAGCGTCACTTGATAAGCGCCGATGTGCTGCGTGATGCCGCCGGCTTCGCCGCTGACCACATCGGTCTGGCGCAAGGCATCGAGCAAGGACGTCTTGCCGTGATCGACGTGGCCCATGACGGTGACGACCGGCGCCCGCGGCTGCATCGCTTCCGGATTGTCCTCCTCGCCCTTGAGACCGATTTCGACGTCGGCTTCCGAGACACGCCGCACGCGGTGACCGAATTCATTCACGACCAATTCGGCGGTATCGCCGTCGATCATCTGGGTGATCGTGACCATAACGCCAAGTTTCATCAGCGCCTTGACCACGTCGGCGCCGCGCTCTGCCATGCGATTGGCCAATTCCTGAACCGTCATTGATTCCGGCACGACGACATCGCGAGTAATCTTTTTTGCCGGTTCGGCAATTTGGTTTTCACGCGCCCTTTGCTTTTCTTTTTCGCGGGCTCGCCGAAGGGCGGCCATGCTTCGCATGCGCTCCTGGGCGCCGCCTTCAAGGGCTTGAGCGATCGTGAGCTTGCCTTCGCGGCGGCGAGGTTCGGTGCGCTTGGCCGGCGGATGGCGAGGCGGAGCCGCTTTGCCGCGGCGCGCTTTTTCGGCGTCGTCGGCTTCTTCTTCCTCGACGACTGCCGTTTCGCGCTTCAGCTCTACGGCCGGCGCTTTCTTCGCTTCGCCGTCCTTGGCGTGTTTGCGGGCTTCTTCTTCCTCCGCCAATTTGCGTGCGGCTTCGGCTTCGGCTTCGCGGCGCAATTCGTCGGTGCTCTTCAGCCGCGTTTCTTCTTCTTCGGCGCGGCGGCGTTCCTGCTCGACTTCGCTGACCCGGCGCTTGAGATCGGCTTCGGCGCGCTTTTTCGCTTCGACGGCCTCAGCGCGCGCATCGTGAACGGCGCGGGTGCGGGCTTCTTTTTCCTCGTTGGTGAGCGACCTTAAGGTCGCCGGCCGGCGGGAAGCGGCACCGGTCTCCGCTTTTTCGAGCGGGCGCACAATTTCAGGGGGTGCGGCTTGCGGTTCCTCGGCAAGGGCTGGGACCGCTTCGAGAGCGAGTTTCCGCATTGTGCCGCCGTCCGAGGGGGCATAAGTGCGCTTGCGCTTGACCTCGACGGTGACGGTGCGCGAGCGGCCATGAGAGAAGCTCTGGCGAATCTGGCCGGTCTCGACCGTCTTCTTCAGCTCAAGACGGCTGGGCCTATCCACGTTTCGCGTTTCCTTCTTTTCCTGCTCGTTACTCATCAGCCTTCCGAATTCCGTCCAACTTTGTATCGTTCCGTCTCACCATTCCCGATCGACCCGCGGAAACCGGCAAGCCGCGCCGCCTCCTGCTGCATCAGGGCGGCGAGTTTGCCGGCCCTCACCGCCACATGGACGGCGTTTTCGCGTCCCAAGGCTTGCGACAGTTCGTCTCCGCGGAATAGGTCGATCACCGGTATATCTCTTGCCGATATCGCCAATTTCCGCCGCCCGTCTTCGGCGCCGTCGCTGGCTTCCAGCAGCAAGAAAGCTTTGCCGGCGCCGAGCCAGGAGCGCACTTTCTCGAATCCCGTCGTCACCTGGCCGGCGCGCCGGGCAAATCCCAGAAGATCGAGGCACCGCCTTGCCAGCAGCGCCTCCACCTGATCGGCGAGATTGGCCGGGGCGCGCGCCGGACTGCGCGCGGCTTTTGCAAACAAACCCTTCCCCGAAGACGCCGTGATTATATCCCGGCTGGCGGTCAACCACAAACCCCGCCCAGGCAGCCTTTCCTCGATATCCGGGACAACCGTGCCATCCGGCGCAATGACAAAGCGCACAAGCTCCGACTTCTGACGCACCGCACCGGTCGCAAAGCAGCGCCGCTGCGGCGCTTTTTCCTGAAATTCGGAGTCGATGGCGGCTTGCTGCACGATTGTCCTTCGTTCCTAGGGCTGTGCGCCTTCAGAGGGGGCTTCCGCGCCGGCAGCGGCAGCCGGTTCATCGGGGAACCAATGGGCCCGGGCCGCCATGATGATCGCATCGGCCTCTTCCGGCGACAGCTTGATATCGCCCAAGAGCTCCCGCAGCTCGTCGCTGGCAAGATCCGCCAATTGATCGAGCGTCTTGATTTTGTTTTCGCCCAGTTTCACGGCCATTGCCGGGGTAACGCCCGGCACCGCCGCCATGTCCTCGGCAACGCCCAATTCCATCCACCGCTTGGTCAGTCTTTCCTGTTCTTCGGCGAGATGGGCGCGGGCGCGGGCGCGCAATTCTTCCGCGACGTCCTGATCGAAGCCTTCGATATCCGTCAAATCTTCGACCGGCACAAAGGCGACTTCCTCGATGCTGCCGAAGCCTTCGGACACCAGCAAATGAGCGACGACGTCGTCGACATCGAGGGCATCGATGAACATCTGCGAGCGCGTGCGGAATTCTTCCGAGCGGCGCTCCGATTCTTCCGCCTCGGTCAGGATGTCGATATCCCAGCCGATCAATTGCGACGCCAAGCGCACATTTTGTCCGCGCCGGCCGATGGCCAGGCTCAACTGCTCATCGGGGACGATGACCTCGATTCGATGGGCGTCTTCGTCCACCACGACTTTGGTCACTTCTGCCGGCGCCAAAGCATTGACGCAGAACGTGGCGATATCGGGCGACCAGGGGATGATATCGATTTTTTCGCCCTGCAATTCGCTCACCACCGCTTGCACGCGGCTGCCGCGCATGCCGACGCAAGCCCCCACCGGATCGATGCTCGAATCCTTGGAATAGACCGCGATCTTGGCGCGACTGCCGGGATCGCGTGCCACCGCCTTGATCTCGATGATGTTGTCGTAAACCTCGGGCACTTCTTGGGCGAAAAGCTTCGCCATGAATTTCGGATGGGCGCGCGACAGGAAAATCTGCGGCCCCCGCGCTTCTTCGCGCACGTCATAAATGTACGCGCGCACGCGATCGCCGCGATGGAAAGTCTCGCGCGCCAGCAATTCGTCGCGCCGGATGATGGCCTCCGCGCGCCCCAAATCGACGACCACATTGCCGAACTCGACGCGTTTGACGATGCCGTTCACGATTTCGCCGACGCGATCCTTGTATTCCTTGAATTGGCGCTGGCGCTCGGCCTCGCGCACGCGCTGCACGATCACTTGCTTGGCGGTTTGCGCGGCAATGCGCCCGAAATCGATGGGCGGCAGCGGCTCGGTCAGAAAATCGCCGATCTGGGCGTCGGGATTGCGCTCCTGCGCAACGGCAATGGCAATTTGCGTCGCCTCGTTTTCCACCGGATCGGCGACCTGAAGGAAGCGGCGCAATTCGATTTCGCCGTTTTCGCGGTCGATGGTCGCCCGGATATCGTATTCATGGCCGTATTTCGAGCGGCCCGCTTTTTGAATCGCGAGTTCCATCGCTTCGAGCACTTCTTCGCGGTCGATGCCTTTTTCGCGTGCGACCGCATCGGCTACCTGAATGAGCTCGATCCGCGCATGTCCCGTTGTCGTTTCCATCTTCGCCTTACCCTTTGCGTTGTTCCGCACGCAGCAATTCGTCGGTCATGACCAGCTTCGCACGTTCAATATCCTGGAACGGCACTTCGGCCGTCCCGTTTTCGATCGCGATCCGAACCACGCCCTCCGCCAAACCCTCGAGCTTGCCGCGAAAGCGCCGGCGCCCGTCGATCGGGCGCTTCGTATCAATTCGCGCCTCGAAGCCGGCAAAGCGCGTGAAATCGCGCTCCTTGACAAGCGGCCGGTCAAGCCCGGGCGACGACACCTCCAGCGTATAGGCTCCCGAAATGGGATCCTCGACATCAAGAAGCGCCGATACCGTCCGGCTGACATCCGCGCAATCGTCGAGAGTCAGACCGCTTCCGTCCGTTCGCTCCACCATGATCTGGAGCACGGCGCGGTTGCCACCCATGAGCAGCACCCGCACCACCTCATAGCCCAGGGCTGCTAATGCCGGCGCGATGATTTGTTCCACCTGTCCCGGCAGGTCCTGTGCTTTTGCCGGCCCCATGGCCTTACTCCGCGCCGCTAAGCCCCGCGCAGATAATAAAAAAAGTGGGCCAAAGGCCCACCCTCCAAAACCCACAGGTCTTATGAGAATGACAGGTTAAATGTAGCCGATTATCGGCATTCTTCAAGGGGTTTGATGGTTCGCAGCGACGTTTTCGCCGCCTCTTTTCCGCCTGACGAAGCGCAGAAAATAACACCGTTTGCCGTGTTCCCGGGCCTTGGCTTCGTAGCGCGTTTGCGGCCAATCCTTTGGCCGTTCGCGCCAATCCTTCGGCGACTCCGCCTCCCAGTCGAAGGCGCCGTGATCAAGAACATGGGCCAGCGCCCATCGCACATAGCCGGCATCGTCGCTGGCCACGCGAAGCTCCGATTCATCGGCGAGCGCAGCCGCCAAAAGATCGAGGGTCGCGGGCGCGATGATGCGCCGTTTGTGATGACGCTTCTTTGGCCAAGGATCCGGAAACAGGACGAATGCCCGGCTGATCGAAGCCGGCGGAAGCGTGGCCAGCAATAATCGGGCGTCGTCATCGAACACTCGGATATTGGACAGCTTTCGATCGCGGATATGCGCGAAAAGCCCGACCATGCCGTTGACGAAAGGTTCGCAGCCGATCAACCCGATGTCGGGGTGAAGCTCCGCCTGAAAGGCCAGATGCTCGCCGCCGCCAAAACCGATTTCCAACCACAATTGACGCCGCGGCGGCGCGAACAGAAACGCCGGATCGAGCTTTTTGCCGGGCGGGGGAATTTCGACGCGGAGCTTCGGCAGCATGTCGTCGAACAACGTCTGCTGACCGGGACGAAGCTTTCGCCCGCGCTTGCGTCCGTAAAGAAGCCGCGAAATTCCGGATACCGGCATGGTCATGACCGGTGCTCCGTACGGAATCAGGCCTTGCCGAACTCGGCGGCCAAATCCTTAACGAGATCGAGTCGCTCCCACGAAAACCCGCCGTCCGGCTCGGGGGCCCGGCCGAAATGACCGTAGGCCGCTGTGCGCG
>JBGOXX010000057.1:0-12647 GCA_041479345.1 Alphaproteobacteria bacterium | reverse complement strand
ATGCCGCTGGAGATTGGCGGCGCGATCGGCGAGCCGGATCACGTCGTCCATCATCTTCGCGACCTCCTGCTGGATAACGCCCGTCTGTTCCCGCATCCGCACGTCCTTCAAGACGGCGCGAATGGTGTTGAGCGTCGCCCACAGGGTGGTTGGGGAAACCGTATAAACACGGGCGCGATGGGCCTTCTCGACGATCTCGGGAAAATTGGCGTGAAGTTCGGCATAGACCGCTTCGCTCGGCAAGAACATCAACGCCGAATCGGCGGTCTCGCCGGGGAGGATGTATTTTTCCGAAATCGCACGGACATGGCCCATGATATCGCTGGCGAATCGTTTAGCGGCCTCCCGTCGGGCCGGTTCATCACCCGCCGCCCGCAATTCGCGATAACCCTCCAACGGGAATTTCGAATCGACGACGATACTGCCGGGCGGATTGGGAAGCTTGATCAGGCAATCGGCGCGCTTGCCGTTTGAAAGGGTCACTTGAAATCCATAAGCCGACGCGGGAAGCACGTTCGTCACGAGATCTTGCAATTGGATTTCGCCGAATTCGCCGCGCGCCTGCTTGTTCGCCAGAATATCTTGCAGGCTCACCACCTGGGCCGAAAGCGCGGTGATGTTTTTCTGCGCCGAGTCGATGACGGCCAGGCGCTCTTTGAGATCGGTCAAGGAGCTGTTGGCCTGAGTGGCCGATTTTTCCAGGCTTTCGCCGACCCGGCGGGAAAGGTCCGCGAGGCGGTCTTCCAGATGCCGGCTGAGCTGCCGCTCCTGGGATTGCAGGCTTTCGGCCAGCCGGGCGCTGGCGGCGGCCTGGGCGTCGGCCATCTGGGAAAGCCGGCCGGAGAGCCGCGCCTGGGCGGAGATCAGCGCTACCGCGACCAGGAAAATGGCGGCAACAGCGATCAGAATGATAACGGTCGGGTCCAAGGCCACTCCTAATTTCACAAGGATATCATGCCAAAACCGGGCCTGCACGGGGGCGCCATCGGGCGGGCGAGGCCCAGGCGGTCGGCTTGACGGCGACAGGGACGCGGCATAACTAGGGGGAATCGAAAGGAAAACTCAATGGCCGTCCTTCCCGTCCTGACCGCCCCCGATCCGCGCCTCAAGGCGACCAGCAAGCCGGTCGCCAAGGTCGACGATTCGGTGCGCCAGCTGATGGATGACATGCTCGAGACGATGTACGTCTCGAACGGCATCGGCTTGGCGGCGCCTCAGGTCGGCGTCACCAAACGGATCATTGTGATGGATCTCGCGCGCCAGGGCGAGCCGCCCAATCCGCTTCGCATCGCCAATCCGGAAATCGTCTGGCAGTCGGAAGAAAAAGTGGTGTGCGAGGAGGGCTGCCTTTCGGTGCCCGACCAATATTCGGAAGTGCTGCGCCCGAAGGCGGTGAAAATCCGCTATCTCGACTATCAAAACGAAATTCGCGAATTGGAGACCGACGGATATTTGGCCACCTGCATTCAGCACGAGATCGATCATTTGAACGGCGTGCTCTTTATCGACCACCTATCTTTCCTGAAGCGCAACATCATTCTCCGCAAGCTCGCGAAGGTGCGCAAACTTTCCACTTCCGCTTCCGTTTAACATGACGCGATTGCGCGTCGTCTTCATGGGGACGCCGGAATTTGCGGTGCCGGCCCTCGAATCGCTGGCCGCGGCGGGGCACGATATCGTCGGCGTATACTCTCAGCCGCCGCGGCGCGCCGGGCGCGGCCAGAAAGAGCGGCCCTCGCCGGTGGAAGAAGTGGCACGCCAGCGCGGCATTTCGGTGCGCACACCCGGAAAGCTCAAAGATAAATCCGAACAAGAAGATTTCGCCGCGCTTAAACCCGACATTGCGGTGGTTGCGGCTTACGGATTGATTTTGCCGGCTGCGGTGCTGCACCTACCGCGCTTGGGCTGCATCAACATTCATGCCTCGCTCCTGCCGCGCTGGCGGGGTGCTGCCCCGATCAATCGCGCGATCCTTGCCGGTGACGAGAAAACCGGCGTCACGATTATGGCGATGGATGAGGGCCTCGATACGGGACCTACATTATTATCGGAATCGGTTTCGATTGGACCGAAGACCACTGCCGGAGAATTGACTTCAGTGCTTGCTTCGATGGGCGCGCGGCTTGTCCTGAAAGCGCTTGATGGATTGGAAGCCGGCACCCTCCAATCGCATCCGCAGCCACAGGAAGGCGTGACCTATGCGCCGAAATTGACGCGCGAGGAAGAACGTCTCGATTGGCGCGAAAAGGCGAGCGCGCTGGAACGAAAAATTCGGGCTTTCGCGCCGTCGCCCGGGACTTGGTTCGATTACGCAGGCGAGCGCATCCGGGTGATGGGCGCCGAATCGGCTTCCGGATCCGGAAAACCGGGCACGGTGCTCGACGGGCGGCTGGCGATCGCCTGCGGCGAGGGCGCGTTGCGGCCAATCACCGTGCAGCGAGCCGGACGCTCGGCCCTGCCGGTCGACGATTTTTTGCGGGGCAAGCCGATCCCGCCCGGCACGGTTCTGCCGGTTCCGGACTGATCGTCATGCCGCGCTTTCGCATCACGGTGGAATATGACGGGTGCGGCTTTGTCGGCTGGCAGCACCAGGACAACGGCCCGTCGGTTCAAGCCGCCCTCGAAGAGGCGATTTTCCGTTTCTGCGGCGAGAAGCCGCGGGTCTATGGGGCCGGCCGGACGGATGCCGGGGTCCATGCCTGGGGGCAAGTCGCGCATTTCGATCTGACCCGCGCCGCCAAACCGAAAACCATCCGCGACGCGCTCAATTTTCATCTGAGGCCGGCGGCGGTCGTTGTCTTGGACGCGGCGGAAGCTCCCGACGGTTTCAACGCGCGAACCAGCGCCAAGGAGCGCGCCTATCTCTATCGCATCGTCAACCGGCGCTCGCCGCTGGCCCTCGATATCGGCCGGGCCTGGCACATCCCGAAAAAGCTCGATGCGGCAGCGATGCATCACGCCGCTCAACACTTGGTCGGCCGGCACGATTTCACGACGTTCCGGGCAAGCGTGTGCCAGGCGAAATCGCCGGTGAAAACCCTCAATCTGCTGACGGTCGAGCGGCAAGGAGACGAGATAAGGATTACCGCCCGCGCCCGCTCCTTCCTCCATCATCAGGTTCGCAATATCACCGGAACCCTATGTCTCGTCGGCGAGGGAAAATGGAGCGAGTCGGATGTGGCGGCGGCGCTGACCGCCCGCGACCGCGCCAAGGGCGGACCCACCGCGCCCCCGGAAGGGCTTTATCTGACCGAAGTCGTGTACGAGACGCGGGACGCGTCTAAGTGAGCGGCGTGTTCGTCAGGTAGTGCGCGATCTCGCTGATGATGAAGGTCAGGGTGAGATTCAGAGCGACGATTCCGGCGGCGGTGGTGCCGGGAACATCCAGGGCGGTTCGTGCGATGAACCAGTAATAGGTCAAGACCAGCCCGAGCGTCGTGATGCCCGCCAGGCCGTTAAGAACGGAGCCAAAGCCAAGGCCGTCGGCCACGATCGTGACCGTCAGAAATAAGAGCATCTGCGGCACCTGTCCCCAATTATAGGCGACGATGTAGCCGATATACCGGTCTTCGCGTTCAAGAAGCCGCGTCACCGGGATCATCGCCGAGGGGTAGGCGACCCACACGATGACATAGGCGAGAATCCGCACGATGGCGTCGTGAAGCGGAACGGCGGGGACGCTTTCCGAATCAATCAGGCCGAGAATGAAATAGCCGGGTGCGACCAGAGCCGCCGCAAAGAAGGAATGCCAAAATCCTTCCGTTGTGCGATTGAAAAATTCCATGCCGTCGGTATGGCCGGCGGCAAGGCGGAACGCCCCGTAAAGCGATGAAGAAATTTCGCGCGCGCTGATCATTGCGCGGCTGCCGCGAAATAGCGTTCCAGGATTTCGCCGTAGACCGCGGTTAGCGCCTCGAGATCCGCGACCGCCGCGCATTCATCGACCTTGTGCATGGTCTGGCCGGGGAGGCCAAATTCGGCCACCGGGCAATAGCGATTAATGAAGCGCGCATCGGAGGTGCCGCCTGCGGTATTGAAGTCGGGACTAATGCCAAGCTTGGTTTGAATGGCCTGCCCAATCAGGTCCGCCAGAGATCCCGGCGCGCTGAGGAACGCTTCGCCGGAAACCTCAACCGTAAAATCGTAGCTTCCCCCCATTTCCGATTGGACGCGATCGAATTTCTCGCGCAACTGGCGGGTCAAGCTCTCGCCGGTATGCAAATCGTTGAACCGGATATTGAAGCTTGCCCGGGCCAAGGCGGGAATCACATTGGAAGCCGGATTGCCGACATCGACGGTGGTGAGGGCCAGCGTCGAGGCTTCGAAATGCGCGGTGCCGGAATCGAGCGGCGCATCAGTGATCGCATTCAGCATGCGCAAGAGTTTCGGGATCGGATTGTCCGCCAGATGCGGATAGGCGGTATGGCCTTGGATGCCGCGAACGGTCAGATGCCCGGTCATGCTGCCGCGCCGGCCGATTTTGACGGAATCGCCCAAACGTTTGCCGCTCGTCGGTTCGCCGACAAGGCAGGCATCGATACGTTCGCCCCGATCGGCCATCCATTGCAGAACCCTGACCGTACCGTTCACCGCGGGGCCTTCCTCGTCGCCGGTGATCAGCAGGCTAATCGAGCCGGGAAGATTCTTGCCTTGCGCCGTCAAGATTTTCGCCGCGGCCGCAACAAAACAGGCGATGGCGCCTTTCATATCGGTGGCGCCGCGGCCAAAAAGCTGACCGTCCGCGACCTCGCCGCCGAATGGATCGACGGTCCAGGATTCCCGGTGGCCGACCGGAACCACATCGGTGTGACCGGCGAAACAGAAATTGGGCGCGGCGTTTCCGATACGGGCGTAGAGATTCGCGACGTCGGGCATTCCGGCATGGGAAAAGGTCAACCGATGGCACTCAAATCCCAGTTCCTCAAGAGCTGATTCAAGAACGTCGAGCGCCCCCGCGTCTTGGGGTGTCACGCTCGGGCAACGAATGAGCGCCCGCGCCAGATCAAGCGGCCCGGAAGCAAGTGAGATCACGTCCGTAGCAACTCATTGATCGAGGTCTTGGCGCGGGTCTTTTCGTCCACCCGTTTGACGATGACGGCGCAATAGAGCCCCGGTCCCGGACTGCCGTCCGGGAGGGCCGGACCGGGCAATGTCCCGGGCACGACGACCGAATAGGCCGGAACCCGGCCTTGGTGAATCGCTCCGCTCGCGCGGTCAATGATCTTGGTGGAGGCGCCGAGATAAACGCCCATCGACAAGACCGAGCCTTCCTCGACGATGACGCCCTCGGCGACTTCGGCCCGGGCGCCGATGAAACAATTATCTTCGATGATGACCGGCGCTGCCTGCACCGGCTCCAACACGCCGCCGATGCCGGCACCGCCCGAAATGTGCACATTGCGCCCGATCTGAGCGCAAGAGCCGACGGTCGCCCAGGTGTCGATCATCGTGCCCTGGTCCACCCGCGCGCCGACATTGACGAAGCAGGGCATGAGCACGACCTTCGGCGCAATATAGGCGGAATAGCGGACGATGGAGCCGGGCACGGCGCGGAAACCGCCGGAGCGGAATCGCTCTTCGTTCCAGCCGGCGAATTTCGGCGGCACCTTGTCGAACCATCCGGCTTCGCCGATCGATGCATCGCGCGGGCCGCCGAGCGTCACCACCATGTCGCGCAGCTGGAAAGAGAGCAAAATCGCTTTCTTGATCCATTCATGAACGCGCCATTGGCCGTCAACCTTTTCGGCAACCCGAAGCCGCCCAGAATCGAGCTGCTCAAGTGCTTGATCCACGGTGTCGCGGATCTCGCCCCGCGTATAGACGTTGATCTCGTCGCGCTTGGTCCACGCCGCCTCGACGGCTTGCTCGAGTTCTGGGGATAACATGGGGCTGGCGCCTCGCCGACTATCGTCTTGGGCGGGTTGAACAAAAAGACGTTGGACAATAAGACCGGAAGAACATGCGGGAGGCGGGGGATGCTGTCAACGGCCCGTGCTTGGGTCCGAATGGCGCGCTTCGATCACATCTTCGAGCCAGGAGACCAGATTTTCGGTTTCGTGATGCACGTAATCGGGGCGGGATTCCAGACCTTCCGCGGATTCGGCCCAGGCCGTCCTGTTTCTCACCCATACCGTCGTCATGCCCAGCTCGGCGGCAGGCGCCAAGTTCCGCGACAGGTCCTCAAAAAGGGTGGTGGCGCGCGGACTTAAGCGATGGCGCGCGATCAGGGCACGATAAGCGGCGGGATCGGGCTTGGAGAGGTAATCCGCATCGGCGACGTCGAAAATCGCCTCGAAATGATCGGCGACACCGAGCCTGGTCATGACCTTTTCGGCGTGGAGAGAAGAGCCGTTGGTAAAGATGATCTTTCGGCCTTCCAATTGCCCGAGCGCCGATTGCAGACCAGGATCGGGCGCCAGCACGCCGACATCGATGGCGTGAACGTATTCAAGAAAAGAATCGGGCTCGATCGCATGATTGATCATCAGCCCGCGCAGCGTCGTCCCGTAATCGCGAAAATAGCTTTTCTGAATCCGGCGCGCCTCGGTTGCATCCACATTCAACATCGTTGCAATGAACTCGCCCATGCGCCCGTCGATAGCGGCGAAGAGATTGGTCGCCGCCGAATAAAGGGTGTTGTCGAGATCGAAGACCCACGCGTCGATATGGTTAAAATTTGGTTTCAAGGCAAGGCCCGATAGCCGAATCGAAGCATGCCCCAGTGTGGGCGCGCACTCATGGTCTTGCAACCCCATCAAATGCGCGGAAAGCCGTCGGCACACAATTCATTAAGCTGTTTTCTTTAGGCTGTACCACGGTGCCGTTTACCCTCAGCACGAGGCGGAGGAAGGCGCCTTTTCGATGCGCGCAATGAATCGCTATTAGCAGCATGCCCGAACGTCATGAACACCGGCCGGAAGGCCGATCGCCGTCGTCCAAGGTTCGCGCCGAGCGCGATCGCTTTGTCGCGTTCGCATTTTGCAATGCCGATATCTTGCTTGAGCTCGATTCACACTACGTCGTCACCTATGCCGGCGGGGCGACCGTAGCCCTCACCGGCCGTCCTTCGGGCGGGCTGCTCGGCCTTCCGATTTTCGATCTGGTTCCGGAATCCGATCGCGACATTCTGCGCAAATTGCTTAATCGTGCGGCCAATGGCCAGCGCTTGGAGCAGGCGACAGTGCACCTCGTCGGCCCTTCGGGCCATGTCTTCCCCCTGATCTTCGGCGGCTATTACCTGTCCGATCTCGGCGGCCACTATTTCTTGGCGCTGCGCATGGAAGGCGCGCAATCGGCCGACGCTCTTACCGCCGTGTCGCGCGACGCCGAAACCGGGCTGCTGTTTTCCGATGACTTCTCCGAGACGGGTGCCGCCTTGCTGCGCCAAGCCATCGGTGTGGGCGAATCGCCTGTTTTCACGGTCTTCGACCTGAAAGGCTTGGGCGGATTGCGCGCCCGGCTCGACGCCGAATCGCGTGCCGAGCTGATGTCCACGCTCGGCTCCTTTCTCCGCGAAAACGCTCTGGGCGAAGACGCGGCGGGCAGCTTGGGCGAAGATAGTTACGGCCTTCTGCACGATGCCAATCTCGACGTCAAACGGCTCGAGACGCGGATCGATCAGATGGCCATCAGCGTCGATCCCGAGCGCCGCGGCATCGAAGTCAAAACCGCCGCGGTCAGCATGGGCGGCAAAGGTCTCGACGGTGCCGACGCCGCGCGCGCCTTCGTGCATGCCGTGAAGCGATTCGAGAAGGCCGAGGGCGAAGGCATCAATATCGACAATCTGTCGCAAGCGCTGTCGAAGCAGATGGAAGAAACGGTGCGGCGGATCGGCAACGCGCGTTCGGTGATCACCAATCGCGCCTTCGACATCGCCTTTCAGCCCATCGTCGATCTGACCTCGCGGCGAATCCATCATTTCGAGGCGCTGGTGCGTTTCACCAATGGTGCGGAGCTGAGCCCCTTCCAATTCGTGCATTTTGCGGAAGAAGTCGGCATGGTGCGCGACTTCGATATGGCGATGTGCAAGCGGGTGATCGGTTGGCTCGATCATGCCGTCAAGGCCGGCAAAGATTTCATCGTTGCCGTCAATCTTTCGGGGCGCTCGCTCGCCTCGCTCGATTTCGTGGCCGAGCTTTTGAGCATTTTGCGGCAGAACGACTGGCTCGACGGGCGCATGTTGTTCGAGCTCACCGAATCGGCGACGGTCGCCGATTTGGTGCAAACCAATGCCATTATCCAAAGCCTCCGGCGCACCGGCTTCCCGGTTTGTCTCGACGATTTCGGGGCGGGCGAATCGGCGTTCCATTACTTGCGCGCGCTCGATGTCGACATGGTCAAGATCGACGGCAGTTACGTCCGTGACGCTCTGGCCGAGCCGAAAGACCGCTATTTCCTAAAATCCATCGCCGGTCTTTGCAACGACCTCGGCATCAGCACCATTGCCGAAATGATTGAACAGGAAAAAACGATCGAGCTGCTGCGCTCTTGCAACGTGAAATTCGGCCAAGGCTATTTATTCGGCCGGCCGTCGCTGGACATCACCGCCTTCGACGTGCGGCGGTCGGCGGGGCCGGCCGCCCGGGTCGCGGCGGCGCGGAAAATGCGATGATTGCCCGATTGCTGCCCGCCGTCCTCCACCGCTTCGAGCAAAGCCGGACGGAGGCAACCGCAAAATTGTTCGAAGACGGCGGGCCGTTCGCGCGATATCCCGGCCCCGCCGCCTATATCAACGCCGAAGGGGGCGTGCTTGCCGCCAACGATAAGGCGGGGCCGATGCTCGCGGAAATTGCCCGCAGCGCAGAATCCAAATTGACCGTGGCGCTGCGTGAAGCGTTGACCGCGGGAACGGTGATGGCGGCGAGCTTCCTCGTTCCCGAATCGAAAGCCTCGATCGCGGTAACCATTGTCCCGGTGGTCGACAGCCGCTTCAAAGACGGCAAGCATGCCGAATCCGCTTTGTTGCTCGGGCAAGACATGACGTTGCTGCGGAATTTGCGCACGGTTCTCACCGAATCCCGGCAGCGGTACAAAGACCTCGTCGAAATTTCGAGCGACTTCGCGTGGGAAACCGGCGCGGACGGCACGCTTGCCTTCGTGTCCCCGCGCGGCGCTCTCGGTTATCGCGCCGACGAGCTGGTTGGTCAGGATCCGCGCAGTTTGTTCGTCGTCCATCCTGTGGACGATGACACGTTGCCCTTTTCCAGCCGGGATCGCCGGGAAGACGTTACGGTCTGGGTTCGCCGCGCCGATGGCAATCTCGCTTGCCTGCTCGTTTCCTGCGTGCCGGTAACCGACGAACATGGCGCATGGCGCGGGGTCCGAGGCGTTGCCCGCGACGTCACCGAAATGCGCGAGCGTGACGCGGCCCTTGCCCGCGCCCGGGCAAGGGAGCAATTGCTGGCCCATATTGTTCGTCAGATTCGCGACGAAATCGTGCCGCAACAGATGATGGATGCCGCCGCCGCGGCGATCGCCAAGGGAATTGGCGCGTCAGGCTGCCGAATTTACCGAGCTTGCGAAGGCGAGGGATTCTCGGTCACCGCCGAATTCGGAACCGTCCCTGCGAAGCCCGAGGCACCGCTTTCGGCCCTTGGACCTGCCACCGAACGCTGCCGCGTGGAGTCCGGCGGCCATTTGGCACTCGCCATGGCCACCCGCTACCGGCGTGCGGTCAACGGCGCGATTTCTCTATGGCGCCAAGCCGGCGGCCGCGACTTCGATGCCGACGATCTCGGCTTGTTGAATGAGACCGCCAATCAGATCGGCATCGCCATCGAACAGCTCGCCAATCACGAAGCACTGGAACGATTGAGCCGCACCGATGCGCTGACCGGCTTATTCAATCGCCGTGTCTTCATCGAAGAGGTGCAGCGCCGCATGGCCGAAGCCGAGCGGAGCCTGCGCCCTTGCGCCCTCTTCTACATCGATCTCGATAATTTCAAATTCATCAACGACAATCTCGGCCATCAGCGCGGTGATCGGGCGTTGATCGCCTTGGCCGAGTTGCTGCGCGCGAATAGCCGCGAAACCGACGTTGTCGCCCGTATCGGCGGCGATGAGTTTGCACTCTGGGTCGCCGACGTGCAAACCGAGGCAGCGGGCGTAAAGGCCCGGTCGCTGCTCGACGCCGGCCGCGCGCTGGCCGAACATTCGGCCGATGCCGCGCATCCGCTCGGCTTTTCAATCGGCGTTGCGGTGTTCCGGCCGGGCGTGGGCGAACGTCTGGAACAGTTGACGGCGCGCGCGGATGAGGCGATGTACGCGGTCAAGAAGACAGGCAAGGACGGCTTCGAAATGGCGCCCGACTATCAACCCATAGCGGCGGGAGCGGCGGGGTGAAGGACGTTTTAAAGCGCATCGCCGGCACATTGAAGCTTCGGCCTGAACCGCTCGGCTACGATGAAGAAAAGCGTCTGGCTCAGCACGGCGATATCAAGGCGCGGACGAAACTGGCCGCGCGGGACGACGTACGCCCGGAAATTCTTTATTACCTCGCCGAAGATCCTTCTCCCGAAGTTCGCCGCAGGATCGCGGCGAACACCAATACGCCGCGCCACGCGGACCTCATTCTCGCCCGCGACGATGACGACGTTGTGCGCACGGACTTGGCGGGGAAAATCGCGCATCTGGCGCCCGGCCTCTCCGCCAATGAGCAGGAAAGCGTCCGGCGGATGACCTATGAGATCCTCGATATCCTCGCTCGCGATCAGATCCCGCGGGTGCGCCGGATCCTGGTCGAGACCTTGAAGGACTTGGCCGAGGCCCCGTACGAGATCATCGGCAGATTGGCCCGCGACACCGATGTCACGGTGGCGGGTCCGGTGCTGCGGTCATCGCCGGTTCTGACCGACGAGGATTTGATCGAGATCATCCGGTCCTGCACCGCCGGCGGCTTGTTGACGGCAATTTCACAACGGCGGAGCGTGGGCGAGCGAGTCAGCGACGCGATCGCCGGGTCCGGCGATGTCGATGCGATCGGTGCTTTGCTCGCCAATCCGAGCGCACAAATTCGCGAAGAGACTTTGGACCGCATCGTCGACGACGCCCCGGAGATTGAAGCCTGGCATGCGCCCTTGGTGCGCCGGCCGAAGTTGTCCCAGCGGGCCATCACGAAGATTGCACGGTTTGTCGCGCATTCGTTGGTCGACGAATTGCAGGCCCGCGGCGATCTCGCGCCTGCAACCGTTGCGGCGGTGAGGAAAGAGTTGTCGAACCGGCTGGAGCGCGAGGCGGAGGAGGGGAAAGACGCGGCATCGGAAGAACCGCCCTTGGCGCGTGCCCAACGTCTCAAGGCGGAAGGAAATCTGATCGAAAAAACGATCGCCGACGCACTGGCATCGGGCGATCGGCGCTTTGTCGGTGCCGCGCTTGCCGTGCTCTCGAATCTTCCCTTGCCGCTAATCGAGAAAGCCGCAGAATCGAAAAGTGCCCGTGGCATCACCGCGGTCTGCTGGAAAGCCGGGCTCAGTATGCGCTTTGCAACCCAGCTTCAAATCCGTCTCGCCCACATTGCGCCCCAGTCGGCCATCAATCCGGTGGACGTGGATCAATATCCGCTGACGCCGGAAGAGATGGAATGGCAGCTCGACTTCTTCGGATCGATGGTGCCGCCGAGTCCCGGCACCCCTTAATTCGCCCCAGGCGGGCCTTCGATTTCAGCGGCCCGAGTGAATGAGCGTTCCGACGCCGTGCTCGGTGAAAATTTCCAGCAATAGAGCGTGAGGCACCCGGCCGTCGATGATGACGGCGCCGCCAACGCCCGATTGAACCGCTTCAATGCAGGTCTCGACCTTCGGGATCATGCCTCCCGAAATCGTGCCGTCGGCGATGAGAGCCCGCGCCTTTTCCGCCGAGAGTTCCGGAATCAGCCGTTTGTCCTTATCGAGGACGCCGACGACATCGGTCAGCAGGAGGAGGCGCGTCGCTTCGAGTGCGGCGGCAACCGCGCCGGCCGCGGTATCGGCGTTGATATTGTAGGTCTCGCCGTCGGCCCCGATGCCGAGCGGTGCAATGACCGGAATGATCCCCGCTTTCTCGAGCAGGTTCAACATGTGCCGGCGCACCAGCACCGGTTCGCCGACGAAACCAAGATCCAACACCTTCTCGATATTCGAGTCTTCGTCGCGGACGGACCGCGTGATCTTCCGCGCTTCGATCATCCCGCCGTCCTTGCCAGACAGCCCGATGGCGCCGCCGCCGGCTTCGAAAATCGCGCGCACGATGTCTTTGTTGATCGAGCCTGACAGCACCATCTCGACGATTTCCACCGTCGCCTTGTCGGTGACGCGCAAGCCGTCGACGAAGGAACTCTTGATCTTGAGACGTTCGAGCATGGCGCCGATCTGCGGACCGCCGCCGTGCACGACGATGGGATGGATGCCCACCTGCTGCAGCAGCACGACGTCGCGCGCAAATTCACGCGACAGCGTGTCGTCGCCCATCGCGTGGCCGCCGTATTTGATGACAAAGTCTGAGCCAGAATAGCGCCGCATATAGGGCAGCGCCTCAGACAAGGTCTTGGCCTTGGCGAGATAAACTTCCCGGTCGCTGTCGTTTTTCGGCGTCATGGCGCGGAACTTTAGCGGAATTGGCTCCGAGGAGCCAGCCTCCCGCTCAGCGGTCCTGAAAGGCGATGGCGGCGAGAT
>JBGOXX010000056.1:0-12661 GCA_041479345.1 Alphaproteobacteria bacterium | reverse complement strand
TAGGCCATGAATACCGCCCCGCCCGACTCGGCCAATACCTTCGTAATCGCCGCCGTCAGCGTCGTCTTCCCATGGTCCACGTGACCAATCGTCCCAATGTTGCAGTGCGGTTTCGTCCGCTCAAATTTCGCTTTTGCCATGCTTGCGGCCTTTCAAATTTCCCAAGTCGCTATGCGGTGACCTTCACGCGGGGTGTTGCCAAAACTGGAGCGGGTGATGGGAATCGAACCCACGCCACCAGCTTGGAAGGCTGGAGCTCTACCATTGAGCTACACCCGCATATCGGTTCGCTCTGCTGCCCGCCTCTTCCGCCCTGCCCCCGGGTTGGTGGTGGAGGGGGTAGGATTCGAACCTACGTAGACATAAGTCGGCAGATTTACAGTCTGCTGCCATTGACCGCTCGGCCACCCCTCCGTTGCAATCCAGGCAGCCCGGATCAACGGACGCCGAAATATGGTTGTTTACCGTCCAAAGTCAACTTTAAATCACGAATAAAAAAGGCAAAACCAAGTGTGCCGGCCCGTCCCCTTCCTGGGAACCGCATATGCCAACCCGACTTGCGTAATTTAAGCATCCATACTACGACCCTCGCCCTATGATCGACAAGAAGCATCACAAGAATCACAGCAATCGCCAGAAGCGCCGTCGCGCGCCAGGCGGTGAGGATCCTCGCCGCCATCCATCGGCGGAAACGCGGCCCATTCAAGGTGGGACCGATCAGCGCGAACCCGATCGCCGCCGGCCCGACCGCGGCCAGCCTGAGCGCGGCCGGCCCGAGCACGGCCAGCCTGAGCGCGGCCAGCCTGAGCGCGGCCGGCCCGAGCACGGCCGGAAAGCCCACGGTCCGCAGGGAAACTGGATTTACGGCGCCCACACCGTTTTGGCCGCCCTTGCCAACCCCGAACGGGCCTGCCTGCGGCTTGTAGCGACCTCGGAGGCAGCTCCGGAACTCGAGCAAAAACTGGCGGAAATCCGCCGTTCTCGGCCAATTCTTCCGCAGATCGAAATCCTGTCCCGAGGCCAGATCGAAGCCCGCGTCGGGGCCGATGTGGTCCATCAAGGTATCGCGGTTCTCGCCGGCCCGCCGATGGATCGGGATTTGGGCGACATTTGCCGGGCCGCCCTTTCCCGAGAGTCGGCGGTTGTCGTGGTTTTGGATCAGGTCGAGGACCCTCGAAATGTCGGTGCGGTCATGCGGTCTGCCGCCGCTTTTGGCGCTCTTGCCGTGGTCGTCACCGAGCGCCATGCGCCCCAGCAAACCGCCAGCCTGGCCAAGGCCGCATCCGGGGCACTCGATCTGGTGCCGCTGGTGCGGGTGACTAATCTGGTAAGGGGACTTGCCGAACTCAAGGAAGCGGGATTCTGGGTCGCCGGCTTCGACGCCGCGGCCGATACCGCCGTCGATCAGGCCCGGCTTTCCGGCAAAATCGCGCTCGTATTAGGCGCGGAAGGTCGGGGCCTACGCCGCCTGACCCGGGAAAACTGCGATATCCTGGTCCGCATCCCGATCGCCGCCGAGCCCGCCAGCCTCAATGTCTCGAACGCCGCGGCTATCGCCCTCTATGCCGCCACCGCAAAAGGGGTATAAAACCGCGCAAAACCAGGGCCCCCAGGGGCCAAAGCCTTGCGTGCAGTCCCGACAATCGCCTTATTACTCGCGTCTGAAATAATTTCGGGGCCGGATTAGCTCAGCGGTAGAGCAGCGGTTTTGTAAACCGAAGGTCGGGAGTTCAATCCTCTCATCCGGCACCACCCTCGTCTCTCCCCCAACCCTGTCAGGCATCGCCGCTGCCACCCAAGCAGTGGGTGCTGGCTCTCGCCCCTGTCACAAAGAATTGAGTTTTGTTGAACGCCGCTGCGGCGCAGCCATGCCTATATCAGGGTTACCGCGGGGTTTATCAGGGTTACCGCGGGGTTCCGGAACAGCCCTGTGGAACGACGAGAGGAAACAGAAATGTTGCGGATTGCCGCGTTGGCCGGATTGGCGCTGACGATTTTGCTGGGAGCTGCCCGCGCCGATAACATGGCGGGCGCGAACCCTGAGCAAAATCCGAAATACGCCGTCGCGACCTTTGCCGGCGGGTGCTTTTGGTGCATGCAGCCGCCCTTCGATCACACCAAAGGCGTCATCAAGACGATCGCCGGCTACACCGGCGGCGCCACGGTGACCCCGACTTATGAAGAGGTGAGCGAAGGCGGAACCGGCCACGCGGAATCGGTGGATGTGATCTTCGATCCCGCCCTGGTGACCTACAAAGAGCTTCTCCAAATCTACTGGCACAACGTCGATCCGCTGGTCAAAGACCGCCAGTTCTGCGACGGCGGGCATCAATATCGCACCGCGATTTTCTATCACGGCGACGAGCAGAAGCAGCTTGCCGAGGACTCGAAGAAGGAAATCGAGGCGAAATTCAAAGTGCCGGTCGAAACCGAAATCGTCGCGGCGAGCGCGTTCTATCCGGCCGAAGACTATCACCAGGAGTATTACAAAAAGAATCCGGTCCGCTACAAATTCTACCGCTGGAATTGCGGCCGCGACCAAAGGCTGAAACAGCTTTGGGGCGCGGATGCGGGCCATCTCGAAGAGTAGGAGGCTGCCATGGAAAGACGGCAATTTTTAATCGGCGCATCGGCGACGGCGTTGATCGCGGCGGCAAGCGGTCTTGTCTGGCGCGACAGCTTGGCCGAAACGCCCAAGGAGGTGTTTGAAGTGGAAAAGAGCGAAGCGGAATGGCGGAAGATTCTGACACCGGCCCAATTCGACGTGTTGCGAAAACAAGGCACGGAGCGCCCCTGGACCAGCCCGCTCAATAACGAACATCGGAATGGAACGTTCGCCTGCGCCGGCTGCGACCTGCCGCTCTATTCGGCGAAGACGAAATTCGACAGCGGCACCGGCTGGCCGAGCTTTTACGAGCCGCTGCCCGATGCGGTGCGCACATCGAGCGACCGGTCCTGGCTGGCGATCCGCACCGAAGTGCATTGCCGCCGCTGCGGCGGGCATTTGGGCCACGTTTTCGATGACGGCCCGGCGCCCACCGGCCAGCGCTATTGCATGAACGGTGTGGCGATGAAATTCGAGCCCGCGGCGGACAAGCCGTCGTAGACGGCGGACGACATTGTCGAAGTCATTGCGGGGCCGGTTTGGCCCCGCTTCTTTTTTATTCGATCCACCGTTTTTTCGACCCAATGACCATCGCGCCGATTGCCGTCAGAGAGCTTCGACAACCTTTTTCAGCTTCGCCCCAACTTTTTCAGCCGCCTGCTTCAGGCCGGAATTGTCGATCGCTGCCATCGATGCGACTGGATCGATCGCCGCGACTTCGACCTCACCCGTTCCAGTTTCCTGCACGACGACATTGCACGGCAGCATGGTTCCGACTTTATCTTCAAGCTGCAACGCCTCGTAGGCGAGCGCCGGATTGCAGGCGCCGAGAATCCGATAGTTGCGGAACGCGATGCCTAGTTTCTTATGCAGCGTTTCCGTCACATCGATCTCGGTGATGATCCCAAAGCCTTCGTTCTTAAGAGCCTCGGTCACACGCCGAACGGCTTGTTCGAAACTAAGTGGCAGGATTTTGGCAAAATAGTACGGCATCGGAAATCTCCGATCGCGGCTTTCAGCCGCCAAGATCATGCTTCTTTTGCAAGTACTCTTCGCGATCGATCTCGCCTCTCGCGTAGCGCTCTTCGAGCACGTCCAGCCCCGATGATCGCCGCCGGCACCTGCCATGACCGCCGCCCCACGCTGAGCGCAGGACCACCGCGATGCCGCCAATAATCAGAATGAGGAATAGCAGCGACAGGATTCCGTGAAACGGTATCCACCACCAACCCATCCATTGGCTCATCCCTTGATCTGGCCCGTTCCACCACATGGTCAACTCCGGGAGATTTCCACGGGCATCTTGCTTACATCATGCCCATCGGGCCCCACATCAACTGATTGGCGGCTTGCTTCTGGGTGTCGCTAAGCGCGGCGTAAAGCGGCTTTACGGTCTTGTTGAGCGTACGCAAGGCATCCAGCTGTGCCGCCATGAATTGCTCGTGTTGGTCGAGACGATCCGGCAGGGCGAGTGCATTCGCCGCACCTTGACCCATCATGGCGGTGCACCGCGTCAGCATGCCTTGGGCATTATCGCGCGCCGCATTGGCGTAAGCGGTCCACAGCGATTCCTGCGCATCCGTGATCTTGAGTTCCGCCTTGAGATAGGCGAGACGGCCGTCAATATGGCCTGCCATCATGGTGCACATGGCGGCGCCTCTGCCGCCCCAGCCCATCATCCCGAGACCACCGCCATTCTGGCCCATCATCCCGGGACCCATAGGCCCGTAGCCCATCATGCCGGGCCCCATCATATAGCCCCATCCTGGACCGCTCGATGTGTCTTGCTGAGTTGGCGTCTGAGTTGGCGTTTGCTGCGCGCCGGCGCTCACCAGGGTGCCGGCCATCCCGAACATTAACGTGATGACCAACAAAGATTTTTCCGTTCTCATCGGTTCGTCCTTCCGGTAATGCACGAACATACTGCCATGACGCAACGGGCCCGGTGTTGCGTTAGATCAATTCAACCGAAGAGAATTATTCCACCGCCCGCGGGTCTACGATATTGCCTAAAAGGCGTAGCGATGAAATTCGAGCCCGCGGCGGACAAGCCGTCGTAGACGGCGCGATATCTTTCAAACAGACTAAGGCCGGGTCACCCCGGCCTTAGTTTTACGTGAACAAAAACGGCGGAAAGTCTCGCCCTCAGTCGGGGTTCTTGCCTTCGCGGGAATTCTCGAGAATCGTTCCTGTCTTGGCGTCGACGCCGACTTCGTAGGTCGTGTCGCCGCTTTTGATGTCGAAGGAATAGCGCAGGCCGCTGCCGCCCTTTTCCTTTTCGAGCTCCTCGTCGGTGATTTGCCCGGGTCGCGCCTTGAGGGCGATGGCGCGGGCATCGGTCAAGTTAATCGTCGCGTCCTTCGCCAACTCCTCGCCGGTAAAGGCTTGTGCCGCACTCGCCAGCCCAACGAGGGCGAAGCAAAGCACCGCAGCGCGCAGGATATTTCTTAGATTGGTCTGCATATTCCCTATCCTTTTTCTCGACCCTCTTAGTGCGAAGCCTCGCGCTTCAGCAAAGCGCGTTTCCGTTCGATCCCCCAGCGATAACCCGAAAGCGAGCCGTCGGTGCGCACCACCCGGTGACAGGGGATCGCGACCGCAACCGGATTCGAGGCGCAGGCCTGCGCCACCGCGCGAACCGATTTGGGCTTCCGGATACGCCTGGCGATTTCGGCGTAGCTCGCGGTCGAACCGGCGGGGATCCCGCGCAGCGCCTGCCAAACTTTCTGTTGGAACGCGGTGCCGCGCACATCGAGGGGAAGATCGAGTCCGTGCGCCGGGCTCTCGACAAAGCCAACGACTTTCGCCACCAGTTTCTCGAAGCCCTTGTCGCCGCCGATAAACTGCGCTTTGGCGAACCGGCTCTGAAGATCGCGCAACAACACCTCGGGATCGTCGCCGAGGAGAATCGCGCAAACACCCTTGTCGGTTGCCGCAACCAGGATCGATCCGAGCCAGCACTCGCCGACGGCGAATCGAATCGCCGTTCCTTGGCCTTGTCCGCGAAATTCGCTGGGCGTCATGCCGAGACCATCCGTCGAAGCCGCATAAAAGCGCCCATTCGAATTGAATCCGGCGTCGTAAATGGCTTCGGTGACCGTCTTGCTTTGAGATAGCGCGTTCCGCATTCGGCGGCGGCGATGGGCGTCGCCGTAGGCCTTCGGCGTGACACCGGTCAGCGATTTGAACACCCGGTGGAAATGAAACCGGCTCATGCCGGCGGTCTTCGCCAAGGCATCGAGACTTGGCATTTCCTCGGTTTGCTCGATCTTGCGGCACACCTTGGCAACTGCCGCCGCTTGGCGTTCGGCCAGGGTGGCTTCTTTTGGCCGGCAGCGCTTGCAGGGACGAAAGCCTGCCGCCTCGGCCGCCGCACAACTGGCGTGGAAAGACACATTTTCGCGGCGTGGCCAGCGCGCGGCGCAACTCGGCCGGCAATAAACACCCGTGCTCCGCACGGCATAAACGAACGCGCCGTCGGCTTCGCGGTCGCGCCGCATGACCGCTTGCCAGCGCGCGTCGTCACCGCTGAAACCGCCGGTCCGTTTGACTGTGCTGAGTTGAAGATCCATGACAATCCTGCTTTCTGCTGAGAATACCCCGTTCACAGCAGAGATTATAAGCATCGCCGGCCCGGCAGCACTCCGTTGCTTGCTTTCAAATTCGAAGCAAGCCGGACGTCACAACTCAAACCAGCATTCCGCCGCCATCGATGAAAACCGTTGCACCGATCATGAAGCCGTTGGTCATCAAAGCCAAAATCATTTGCGCGACGTCTTCGGATGTTCCGATGCGGCCGACGGGAAGTTGCGCCGTTGTGCGCGCAAACAACTCCGATCGTTCGCAGCCGAATTCAGCACTAGCCTTCGTCAAGCGACCTCGAGAGAGCGAATGCCGCAGCGAATCTCTCCTTCGTCACCTCCGGTCAATCGAATCTCGCATGTCGGTTCGCTTCGCGGGTGCAAAGGGCCTTCTCGATCCCGCAGCACACCGCCGCGGTTTCCCGTCAAAACCGCCTTGATTTCGGCGATGATGGCGAACCCGATTTCCTCCGGCGTATCCGCACCGATATCGAGACCGACCGGACCGTAAAGACAGGCCAGCCGCTCGGCCGGCACCGTCGCGCCCTCCCCTCGCAAATCGTCGAGCATCTTTTCGGTTCGGCGTTTCGGTCCCAAGACGCCGATATATTTCAGCGGCGCGGGCAGAAGCGAACGAAGCACCGCAAAATCGTCGGCGTAGTTGTGATTCATGATCACGGCCACCGTGCGGTCATCGAGCGGGACGCGATCTGCGATCGCATCGGGCCGGGCGACGATCAGCTTGTCGGCGGCGGAAAACTTTCCCTTCGTCGCATAACCCGGCCGGCCATCGACGACGACGACGTACCACCCTAATTCTTTGGCGAGCCGCGCCAGCGGAACCGCATCGTGGCCGCCGCCGAAGATGACGAGCGGCACCGGCGGCCGGACCGATTCAACATACACCTCGGCGCGGCCCTTGGCGGTCCGGTAGGTCTGCGCCCGCGATTTGCCGTTCTCCAAGACTCGCCAGGCGTCGCCGAGAATGGCGTCGCATAGCTCGGCATCCGCCACATTGCCGTGCACCGGGAGATCGCGCCGCAATTGGAGACGATCCCCGACGCGCGCTGCAACGCCGCCCTCCACCGCGAACACCGTCGCCAAGACGCAATCCTGTCTCTGCGTCGCGCACGCTGCCAGAAAATCCATTTGGGTTACCCTGCCCTCGGCCGGCAGATATTCGATCAAGATATCGACAACACCGTTGCAGCCGAGACCGAATTCCCAGACCGCATCGTCTTCCGACGTCGAATCGTAGGTGACCAAGCGAGGCTGACGCGACTGAAAGACCCGCTGCGCCTGTCGAAACACATCGTGCTCCAGGCAACCGCCACTGACCGATCCGGTCGTGCGGCCGTCCTCGGTGAAGAGCATTCTCGCCCCGGGACGCCGGTAGGTCGATCCGGAAGTCCGGACCACCGTGGCCAGTACCGTTGGTTCGTCATCCATCCGCGCTTTCGCGAAGGTTTCGACAATTCTCTGCAATTCCTTCATGGCTCACTATTCTCCGGATTGAGAGACGATAATCACGAGGCAAGGCCCGAGGGTGTACCTAACTCTGCGATGTCACCGGACGATTCCGCGATGGCGCGCAGATGCGCCACATCCTTCGGCGTATCGATATCCAGAGCGCCATTTTCGAACGGAATGCGATGGGCGTCGGCGAGATGCTTGTTGATGAGCGCTTTCGCTCCTGCATCGTCGGCCAACGTCATGAGTTCGGTAAAATGCGCCCGGCTGAACAACGCCGGCACGCCTACCGTTCCGGCATATTCGGAAACGACTATCGACCGCCCACTTGCAGAATACGCCGCGACAATCGCATCGATGACCGGGCCGGTCACCAGCGGCTGATCGCAAAGCATGATCACGGCGGCGTCAACACCGCCTTCGAGCGTCTCGATGCCGGCCCTTATCGAAGAGCCGATGCCACTATTCCACCGGCCATTGACGACGGTCTGCACCGGCAGGCCGCTGACCTCGCCGGCAAGCCGGTCGGCTTCGGCGCCAAGAACGACGACCACTGGACGGCACACGGAATCCAGCGCCGATTCGGCGGCCCGCCGCAGCAGACTCCGTCCGCCGAAATTCAACAATTGCTTTGGCGTGCCGAGCCGGGTCGAGGCGCCGGCGGCGAGAATGACGATTCCTGTGGTTGAATGATTCCGCCTTGTCATAGCTCCACCAATGCGACCGCCCCATCGCACGGCAACGCAGGCCGGTTCACGCCGGCGGACACATCGCGCCGCTGGTAACCCAAGCCCGGATGAGCTCGCCGAATATTTTCTGGGTCCCGGGCGCAGGCTCGCGCCCGGCGCCGGGTGCCCACGCCCAGCCAACCAGCGAATCATTGGTCATATGATCGATGAGCTGCTCCTTGCTCTTGCCGCCATTGCGCGCCGGGTCCTTGATCTGCGCGCAGATCGCCCCCAGGCTTTTGTGTTGCCAAGCCATGCCGATCGGCGCGATGTGCCACTGCGGATTGCCCGGCACATGTCCGGGATCGAAATTGGTTGGGCCGTGGCAGGTTCCACAGCGCATGCCCGGCGCTCCAAGATCAGCTTCTCCTCGCACCACCAAAGGCTGATGGGGATGCATGTCCATGCTCTGAGTCGGCGAATTGCCGGCTGGGTGGCAGTTCAAGCAGCGCGGATGGGTCAAAACCTTGCCGGCTTCGGTGAAGATCGCGATCGAACGTTGGCTGGCATCTTTGATGCTTGCGAAGTCGCTCGCCGGCTTGAGTTCGTTGCCGGTCTCGGCCGCACCTAAACCCGACACAAACGCCGCGAAGGAAACCATGACAATCGCGGCCGCCAAAACTTTCTTCCGCATGAGTCGCTCCGTCCTCAAGCCATCCGCCGCGTGAAGGGCAAGCGGCGCACGCGTTCCCCGGTTAACTTCGCCCAAGCATTTGCCACCGCCGGCGCCAATGGCGGCACACCCGGTTCGCCAACCCCGGTCGGTTTTTCCTTCGAAGCGACGATGTAGACTTCCGTCTTGGGCATTTCCTGGATGCGCAGCACGCGATAGTCATGGAAGTTCGATTGCACCACGCGGCCCTGTTTGAGGTCGATTACGCCGTAGAGCGCGGCCGATAGACCGAACGCGATTCCACCCTCCATTTGCGCGCGGATGATGTCCGGGTTGATGGCAATACCGCAGTCAACGGCACAGACCACGCGGTGGACTTTGGGCAGACCATCCTCTCCCACCGAAACCTCGGCGACTTGTGCGACATAGGATTCGAAAGACTTGTGAACCGCAATGCCGCGTGCCCGCCCTTTCGGAAGTCGACTGCCCCAGCCGGCTTTTTCCGCGGCAAGCTCAAGGGCGCCTAGATGCCGCGGATGGTCTTTGAGAAGCCGCCGGCGGAGCTCGACCGGATCGACGCCCGCAACACCGGCGAGCTCATCCAAAAAAGTTTCCGTCGAAAACGCGGTATGGGTATGGCCGACCGAACGCCACCACAGCGTGGGGACCGAGACTTCTTGGATATGCACCGAGACCCGCAAATTTGAAACGGCGTATGGCAAATCGGCAGCACCCTCGGTCATGGTCGGATCGACGCCGTCCTTGATCCAGCCCTCGAAGGGCGAACCCTTGAGAAAGGATTGACCGGCAAGAACGTGATCCCAACCGGCAATGCTGCCGTCACGGTCGACAGTTCCGCGCAAGCGATGGACAAACAGCGGACGATAACGGCCGCCGCGGATATCGTCCTCGCGGCTCCAAACGACCTTGATCGGACCGGTATGCTTTGCCGCTTTCAAGACCTCGGCCGCTTCAAGCGCCATATCGCCGTGGGGCGTCGCGCGCCGGCCGAAGCTGCCGCCCGCAAAGAGCGTTTTGATCGAAACTTGATCGGGTTTAAGCCCGAGGGATTTTGCGACGACCATTTGGTCGATCGTTTGCAGCTGGGAACCGAACATCAATTCCACGCCGTCTGCCGTGCGCTGAATGACGCAGTCATTCGGCTCCATCGGCGCATGGGCAAGATAGGGAAAGGCGTAGGTCGCATCGATCACGTGTTCGGCGCCAGTCAGTACACGCTCGGCATCGCCGTCGTTCCGCGCGATCGTACCCGGCGCCTGCACCGCCTTCGTATATTCGTCAAATAGCTCCTGGCTTCCACGCCCCTCCGTTCCGCTCTCGTCCCATGCCACTTCAATCGCGGCGGCGCCTTTTTTCGCCGGCCAGTAGCCGCGCGCCAGAACGGCAACGCCCTGCGGAACCGATACGGCCTCAACGACCCCATCGATCTTCATCGCCGCAGACGAATCGAACGATTTCACCTTCGCGCCGAACCGCGACGGGCGCGCGATGACGCAAGTCAGCATGTCGGGAAGGTTCACATCGAGCGTGTATGTGGCTTTGCCTTCGGTTTTTTCGCGGGTATCGACCTTGTGACCCGACTTGCCGATGTAGCTCCACTGCCCGGGCTCTTTGGGCTTTGCGTCGCCTTTGAGCGCGATGGTTTGCGCGCGGGCCGCGAGTTCGCCAAAGCCGGCGCTTTTGCCGGATCCGTGTCGAACCACGCCCTTCCGAATCGTGATTTCGCTTTCAGGGACCTTCCACAGCTCGGCCGCAGCGGCAACAAGCTGGGCGCGGGCCTGGGCTCCGGCCGCGCGCAACTGATCCCACGAATTCGCCATCGCGGTCGATCCGCCGGTCCCTTGGACCGTGCCAAACAAAATGTTGTTGTAGAGTTTCGCGTTGGCGGGAGCCGATTCGACCTTGATCTGCTTCCAATCGGCGTCGAGCTCATCGGCGAGGATCGTGGCGACGCCCGTATAGGGGCCTTGGCCGAATTCGATGTGTTTGCAGATCACCGTGATCGTTCCATCGGGCGCAATCCTCAGAAACGCGTTGGGAGCAAACGAGCCGGCGGCTTCTTCAGCCGCTGCCAAGCGCCCAACCGGCCAATAAAAGGCGACGACGAGTCCGGTGGCGCCGGCAACGCCCGCTTTCATGAAATCGCGGCGGTTGGGTTTTAAGGGAGACGGACGGAACGCGGATGCGGGATGGCGGCTCATGGCTTAGCCTTTCACGTGCCGAGACGCGTCATGGATCGCCGCGCGGATGTGATTATAGGTGCCGCATCGGCAGATGTTCCCATTCATCGCGAGATTGATGTCCTTGTCGCTCGGCTTCGGGACCTCGGAGAGGAGCGCGATCGCTGACATGATCTGACCCGATTGGCAGTAACCGCATTGCGGGACGTCACGCGCGATCCAAGCCGCCTTAACGGCCTCGGCGACCGGACCCGAAACACCCTCAATCGTGGTGACTTCGCCTTGGACCGTGGCGATGGGCGCAACACAGGAGCGGCGCGGCTCGCCGTCGACATGCACGGTGCACGCGCCGCATTGCGCCACGCCGCAGCCGAATTTGGTGCCGGTCATGCCGAGGACGTCGCGCAGCACCCAAAGCAAGGGCGTGTCGCCGAACACGTCGACGGTGTGATCGACCCCGTTGACTTTGATCGTGTAGGCCATTGTCCCCTCCGAAATCCCCGTGGTGATCCGCGGCAATCGACGCGGACCCGATTGCGATGCCGGTTAAACTCAACACAACTTCACATTACGACTTCAGACTCGCGATATCGATGACGAAGCGGTAGCGCACATCGCCCTTGATCGTGCGCTCGTAAGCCTCGTTGACCTTCTGAATCGGAATCACCTCGACATCGGAAGCCACCCCGTGCTTGCCGCAAAAATCGAGCATTTCCTGGGTCTCGCGGATGCCGCCGATGAGCGATCCGGCCAAGCGCCTCCGGCCCATGATCAGCGCATGCGCCGCAAGCGGCGAAGGTTCGGGCACGCCGACCAAGACCATGGTGCCGTCGCGCTTCAGCAATTCGAGATACGCGTTGTAATCGTGCTGAGCGGAAACGGTGTCGAGGATGAAATCGAATTTCTTGGCGTTCTTGGTGAACACCGATTCGTCCTTGGTCGCGAGGAAAGCGTCGGCGCCAAGGCGCAGCGCATCCTCGCGCTTGTTCGGCGAATGGCTCAGCACCGTCACATGGGCGCCCATCGCCTTGGCCAGCTTCACGCCCATATGGCCGAGCCCGCCTAAGCCCACAATGGCAACCTTGCTGCCTTTCTTCACATTGTAATGATGAAGCGGCGAATAGGTGGTGATCCCAGCGCAGAGCAAGGGTGCGGCACGCTCGAGCGGAATGCCGCTCGGAATTCGCAGCACGTAATTTTCATCGACGGTGATCCGCGTCGAATAGCCGCCATAGGTCGGCGTTTTCTTGTCCTGCTCGACACTATTGTAAGTAAAGCTGGCACCGCTTTCGCAAAACTGTTCTTCGCCCGCAATGCAGGCTTCGCAGGTGCGGTCGGAATCGACGAAGCAGCCGACGCCGACGATATCGCCGACCTTCCATTTTTTGACATGGCTGCCGAGCTTGGAGACCTTGCCGATGATTTCGTGGCCCGGAACCATCGGGAAGATCGAGCCGCCCCAT
>JBGOXX010000055.1:0-12769 GCA_041479345.1 Alphaproteobacteria bacterium | reverse complement strand
CGGCTTCGATGACGCCCCATCCGGTATGGCGCAGCCCGGGATCGAGTCCCAACACTCTCACGCCCTATTGGTCCTTTGCATTCCGTCTCACGCCGTCAGCTTCGCGAAGGTTTCTTCGGAAACGTCGTAATTCGCAAACACCGCCTGAATGTCGTCATTGTCTTCCAATATTTCGATCAGCTTGAACAGCAAAGCGGCGCCGTCGCCCTCGATCGGCACCCGCGTCTTCGCCCGCCACTCGAGCTTGGCCGCCGCGGGCTCGCCGAATTTCTTGGTCAAAGCGTCGCGCACAACATTGAGATCGTCGGCAGCGCAGGAAATCTCGTGGCCGGCGGGGCTTGATTCGACATCGGCCGCACCCGCCTCCAATGCGGCTTCGAAAATCGCATCGGCGCTCGCCTTTTCCGCCACGTAGCGGATGATGCCGAGCTTATCGAACATGAAGCCGACACTTCCGGTTTCGCCCAGGCTGCCGCCGAATTTGGTGAAGGCGGAGCGGACGTCGCCGGCGGTGCGGTTGCGATTGTCGGTCAAGGCCTCGGCGATAATGGCGATGCCGCCCGGGCCATAGCCCTCATAGCGGATCTCTTCGAAATTGGTGCCTTCTTCCTGCCCCGCACCCCGCCGGATGGCGCGCTCCATGGTGTCCTTGGGCATGTTGGAGTCGCGGGCGGCGATGATCGCGGCGCGCAGCCGCGGGTTCAGGTTCGGATCGGCGATGCCGCTCCGCGCGGCGGTCGTCAGTTCCCGGATGATTTTGGTGAAAACCTTGGCGCGCTTGGCGTCCTGCGCGCCCTTCCGGTACATGATGTTCTTGAATTGGGAATGACCAGCCATCGTAACTCGACACCGCGATCAGGCGCTCGGAATCGCAAAATTCTGAGTAATATCCGCCGCCTTATACCATATGTGGTAGCGAAAAAGTAATGAGCTTAGAGCGGCTTGGCGGCCGGAAATCCGCTTCGCCTTGCCGAAGACCGGCAGCTATCAAACCAATATGGCAATTATTGGGCTGTAAGCCGCGCCGCGCCTATCTCACACGCCCACGAATCTTTTCGCGCTCTGCTCGGTGATGACCCAATCGAGCCGCTCATCGGTTTCGTCGCAAGGCACGTGATCGACTTCTTGAGCCGCATAAGCGACGCCGACGGCCAGAGGACGATGACCGGACTGCGCCCGGAGCTTGGCGATGGTCCGGTCGTAGAACCCGGCACCGTAGCCGAGCCGGTTGCCTTGGGCATCGAAGGCTAACAGCGGAACCAGAAGCACGTCTGGGATCACTTCGGCGGCGTCCTCGGGCGGAATAGGAATTCCCCAGCGCCCTTCGGTCAGGGGCCGATCCGGGTCCCAGCGTTTGAACAGGAGCGGCGTGTGCTTGGCGACGATGACCGGAAGACCGCAAATATGCCCGCGCTGGTGCAAGGCCTGGAGCAGCGGCTTAACGTCGATTTCTTCCTTCACCGGCCAATAAGCCGATACCGATTCGCTTCGTTGCATCTCGACGGCCTCGAGAAAATTGCGCATCAGGGCCTGGCCGGCGTGTTCGCGGCCCGGCGGACCCAATTCCTCATGGGCCTTGGCGCGGCGCGCCATCGCTTCGGCGCGTGCCGCTTTCTTGGCGTCGTCGAGGGAGCTCATCGCGGATCAGGGAATTGCGGATTGGGAGGACGTCATTGCGCCGCCTTCAGAAAACGAGCGGCCGTTTTAACACAAAGAGCGAAAACAGGTGGAGCCGCGGGGCCGTTGGCCATTGTAACCCTTGGAGCCTGCCTCAGCAGGTGGGCGCCATATGTCCGGAACCAAGGTTCCAGCAGGGACGGCTCCCTTTGTAGAAGTGTTGGCCCCGGGGAAAACTGAGGCCTGACGCGCCGCGCAGCCCCACCCGTATTTGAATTTAGACGCGCTCCAGCCGAGCGGCAATATCCTCGATCGTGCGCGCCGCCGCTTCGAGCCGGTCGGCCATTTCCGATTCCGGAATCATATCGAACGCGATGGGTAACGCACTTTGTATTGGCGCCGTGCTTGGCATCGGCGCTGCACTTTGCATGGGCGCTGCGCTTTGCGTGGGCGCCGCGCTGGGCGCGGATTTTCCGTCGCGAACCGCGTCGAGTTCATCATAAAGCTCCGACAGTTCATCGGCAATCAGCAGCGCCACCATCACCAACAGCCGCGTATCGCCGACCTGGCCGACTTGTGCGACCAAATCCTTGACCCGCTTGTCCAAATAAGCGCCGAGTTCGCCGAGGTGCTTTTCCTGGCCCTCTTCGCAAGCGATCTGATAGCTGCGCCCATTCACGGTGATCGAAAGTTGGCTCATCGTTACGCCTCCAAAACCGTGCGCAGCCGGTCGATCGTATCGTCGAGACGGTGCGACACCGTCCGCGTGACTTCGCGGAGTGCCGCGTATTCGCTTTGGGTTGCCTGAAGCGCCTCGGTCAGGCCTTCGGTGAGCTTTTCATGCAGCCGGGCGTCGCCGGACTGCGCCGCGAACGCCCGCGCCGCCGCATCGAGCCGCGCCAGAGCTTTTTCGAAGCGTTCGGTAGCCTTTTCTATTTTTGTCATCGCGTGCCGCTGGCGCCAATGCTTGAATACCAGGATAGGCCCCGCCGCTTCGAAGCGTCAACCGCTGCATCTGGTATTTACGACGTTATGATTCGGCATGAAATATGATCGTACCGTCCGCAGCGATGCGATATTTGTCGCCCCCATGGCCCGCGCCCCATGACCCGCGTTATCATCATTCATTCCTTGGAACACGCCCGCGCTGCGCTCACCGCGGCCGTGCAACTCCGCGTCGCAGTCACGCTGTTGAGCGCCGAGGGTGCGGCCGGCAATGCCGGGCCCTTGTGGTTTGTCGAGTTGATCAACGCGGCGGAAGAAGAATTCCCGGCAGCGAAGTTCACGGCGGTTCTCGATTGCGGCGATGCGCCGGGATACGCCCTCGCCGCTCTACGCGCCGGGTGCCGCAGCATCCGTTTTCGCGGCAAACCCGCTGTCACCGCCAAGATCAGGGCCATCGCCCGTCAATATGGGGCCGTGCTGCATATGGGAAAGGCGGGGAATTCCGGCAAGGCCCTCGATCTGGCCGGCAAATCCGATCCCCTTACCGCTTGCCGCCAATGGCTGAGCAAGCGCTAATGGAGGCCCTCGTTTTGCAATTCCCCTGTTCGCAATCCCCCTGGTCGCAATCGCCCCGGAATTGATTTTGTCCCGTCTTTATCTCATCACCCCCGAAAGACTCGATCTGGCGGGTTTTGCCGATTCGCTTTCCGCGGCCCTGGATGTCGGCGAGGTAGCCGCCGTGCAGCTTCGCCTCAAGAACTACGACGACAAGTTTATCCGCCATGCCGTTTCGATTCTCCGGCCGATTGTCCAGAACCGGAACGCGGCGTTCATCTTGAACGACCGCGCCGATCTTGCCGCCGAGACCGGTTGCGACGGCGTTCATATCGGCCAGCAGGATGTCTCCTATGCCGAAGCGCGCGAAGCCGTCGGGCCGGATTCGATCGTCGGCGTTACCTGTCACGATTCGCGCCATCTGGCGATCGAGGCGGCCGAACAGGGGGCCGATTACGTCGCTTTTGGCGCCTTTTTCCCGACCCAGACCAAGATCGCAAGCGGCCATCCAACACCGGATATTCTGGAGTGGTGGACGGAAGTGATGGTGGTGCCCAGTGTTGCCATCGGCGGCATCACGCCGGAAAATGTGGTGCAGGTCATCGCCGCCGATTTCATCGCCGTCTGCTCCGGCATCTGGAATCATCCCCAAGGGCCGGCGGCGGCGGTGAAAGCCTATCTTTCGGCGATCGAGCAGGCCGGGAGTTAGCGCGGAATTCGATCAAGAGGAATTGTTCCTCCCTCCTTGAGGGGGAGGAAGCGAAAATCCGGCTTTGCATGGTCAAAGCCTTGATTTTCGCAGGTGGGGGGTATTGTTTTCATCAGTCACCGCAAATCTCGCGGCACATCGTTCCCGATCTCCACCCCCCTCCTAGCCTCCCCCGCAAGGGGGAGGGACATTTAGTTTCTGCACATGATCCAATTTTGACGAAGCAGCATGATCCGGTTCTGACGAAACGGAATAGGTTCTAGTTGCCGCCGGCAACCGGCGCCCACAGCACGTCTTCGATCGAATTCGCACCGGTCGCCAGCATCACCAGCCGGTCGAAGCCCAGCGCCACCCCGGCGCAATCGGGTAGGCCGCGATCCAGCGCCGCCAGGAAATCCTCGTCCGCGGGATATTGGACGCCGTAGAGGCGCTGTTTGATTGCAATGTCACGCGCAAAGCGCCGGCGATGCTCGGCGGCGTCGGTCAACTCCACGCAGCCATTGGCCAGCTCAACGCCGCAAACATAAATCTCGAACCGGTCGGCAAGGCGCGGGTCGCGTGCCTTCGCTTTTGCCAGCGCGGAAAGACAGAGCGGATAGTCGTAAAGCACGGTCGGGCGGTCGCGTCCCAAATTCGGCTCGATGCGCGCCAATAAGATTCGAAAGAACACGTCTTCGAACCGGTCGCGATCCTCACAATTGATTCCGATGCGCCGCGCCTCGGCCTTGATCGGTGCCGGATCGGGATCGTCTTTGCTATTGCCTGGCCCATCGCCCGGGGGGCCGAGCACAGACGTGCCGAGCACGGAGAGGAGATCGATCCCGGCATCCCGCATAAACGCGTCTACGACGCTAAGGCGCTCCCATTCGGCGAAGGGATCGCAAGTCACGCCGTTATGCTGAAATAGTTGCACCTCGGCCGCCTTCGCCGCTCCGCGCACGACGCCCGCGCAATCTTCGACGATCGCTGCAGTTCCGTAGCCAGCGCGATACCATTCGAGCATCGTGAATTCGGGATGGTGGAGATCGGAGCGTTCGCCGTCCCGGAACGCATGGGCGAGTTGAAACAAGCGGGGCATTCCGGCAACGATGAGTTTCTTCATCGCGAATTCCGGCGAGGTATGAAGATAGAGCGAGCTTTGCCCGTTTAGGGGCCCGTTTAGGGGCCCGCCGAAAGGTTCGTGAAGCGCCGTAGCCAGTGCCTTCAGATGCGGTTCCATGCCCGGCGAGACCTGCAGCGCCGGGGTTTCGACCTCGATAAAGGTTTGGTTCTCGAAATAGCCCCGCACCGCGCGCACAATTCGGGCGCGGGTCTCCAATCGAAGGCGCTTATCGGCAAAGCGTTTAGGTTCCCACCAAACCGGCATGATCCCCTTACCCAGTCTCTTGACTCAATGCGGGCGAGCGACCGTTATGCCCTCAACCACGCTGGGCGCGAAAGGGAGTTTCGCCATGACCGCTGTTTCTAAGCTGTTCGACTCGGGGCCGCTCGACTCCGGGTCCTCTCGCCCCGAGACATTTCCGAAAAGCCGGACGCTCCGGCGCGGCGAGGATCTGGTGGCCGCAGGTCTTGCGACGGATGCGGCATTGATCGATCAAGCCGGCGAGATCTTCCCCGTCGCGATTACCGCTCATTTGGCCGAATCGATGGCGCCCGGCGATGCCCTCGCCCGTCAATTCATCCCCTCGGAAGACGAACTTGCCCCGGATGCCAAGGACCGCAGCGATCCCATCGGCGATCACGTTCACACGCCCGTGCGCGGCATCGTCCATCGCTATCCGGACCGGTTGTTGCTGACGCCGATCCTGCTCTGCCCCGCCTATTGCCGCTTCTGCTTCCGGCGGGAAGACGTAGGCCAGGAGAACGCGGTCCTCAGCGACGACGAACTCGATGCCGCTTTCGGCTATATCGAGTCGAGGCCCGAAATTTGGGAAGTGATCCTGAGCGGCGGCGATCCGCTGATGCTCCCCGCGAAGCGCTTGGCCGCGATCGTCGCGCGCTTGTCCGCGATTCCCCATGTCGCCGTCATTCGCATCCATACCCGCGTGCCGGTGCTTGACCCTGCGCGCGTAACACCCGCTTTGATAGCAGGGCTGAATACCGAAAAGGCGATGTTTGTGGTGCTCCACTGCAATCATCCGCAGGAATTGAGCGAAGCAGTGCGCGCCGCGTGCCGTGCTCTCGTCAAAGCGGGTTTGCCGCTGTTGAGCCAGACGGTGCTGTTGAAAGGCGTCAACGACGATGCCAAGACCATGGCCGATCTCATGCGCGCCCTCGTCGCCAACCGCATCAAGCCCTATTACCTCCATCATCCGGACCTCGCACCCGGCACGGCGCATTTCCGCTTGCCGATCGAGCGCGGCCAGGAATTGATGCGGCAACTTCGCGGACGCTTGTCGGGCCTCTGCCAGCCCTCTTACGTGCTCGATATCCCGGGCGGCTTCGGCAAGGTGCCGGTCGGGCCGAGTTATCTTGAGCCGAATGGTGATGGCGGATACCGCGTCGCGGATTGGCGGGGCGGGAGTCATAGCTACCCGGCGAGCCCCGAGGGGATGGCCCATATTGCGGGCAAGAGCCCAGTCTGATAGCTTCCGCGCCGCAGATTTCCCCCGCATCCAATTAACCAAAGCCGATCGGAACCGATGAAGATCCAGGCCAATCAGACTCGCCCGGGCATGGTCCTGGAGCACGAAGGCCGCCAATACGCGGTGCTGAAGATCCAGATCATCCAGCCCGGCAAGGGCGGCGCCTTCATCGCGGTGGAGATGCGCGATATCAAGACCGGCACCAAGACCAACGCGCGCTGGCGCACCCAGGACACGGTCGAGAAGCTGAATGTCGAAGAGCGCGAATGCAGCTTCCTGTTCGGGGACGCCGACACGCTCACTTTCATGGATACGGAAAGCTACGAGCAATTGACCATCCCGCGGGAGATGCTGGGCGATCAGGCCGGGTTCCTGCAGGACGGGATGCATGTCACCGTCGATTTCGTCGAAGGCAAGCCGGTGTCGGTGACGCTGCCGCAAACCGTGGTGCTGGAAGTCACCCAGGCCGATCCGGTGGTCCGGGGACAAACCGCGTCGTCTTCGTACAAGCCGGCGATGCTTTCGAACGGGATGCGCGTCTTGGTGCCGCCGCATATCGGTTCGGGAACGCGCATTGTCGTGAATACCACCGATTCTTCATACGTCGAACGCGCCAAGGATTAGGGCGTAAAGTCCAGCATCGTGCTTCGCGATTCGCCCCTATTGAACGTGATGTCGGCGGCGGCCCGAAAGGCCGCGCGCGGCTTGGTGCGCGATTTCGGCGAAGTCGAACAATTGCAGGTTTCGCGAAAAGGCCCCGCCGATTTCGTCTCCGTGGCGGATACCAAGGCCGAGCGAATCTTGCGCACCGAACTCGCCAAAGCGCGGCCCGATTTCGGATTCCTGATGGAGGAAAGCGGGGCGATCGCCGGCAAGGACCCCCAGCACCGCTGGCTGGTCGATCCTTTAGATGGGACCCTCAATTTCCTCCACGGGATTCCGCATTTCTCGATCTCGATCGGATTGGAGCGCGCCGGCGAAATCGTTGCCGGTCTGATTTACGATCCGCTGCGCGATGAAATGTTCGTCGCCGAAAAAGGCATGGGCGCGTTCATGAACGATCGCCGCCTTCGCGTTTCCGCACGCAGCAACATGATCGATGCGGTGTTTGCGACCGGGATTCCGTTCCACGGCCGGGCGCATCATCCCGCCTATTTGGGCATGCTCGCCACCGTGGTAGAGGGAAGTGCGGGGATCAGGCGATTTGGATCGGCAGCACTCGATCTCGCCTATCTCGCCGCCGGCCGCTATGACGGATTTTGGGAAACCGGCCTTAGCCCGTGGGATATCGCGGCGGGAATCGTCATCGTCCGCGAGGCGGGCGGCTTCGTGAGCGAAATTGAAGGCGGACACAAGATGCTTGAAAGCGGCAGCGTGCTGGCCGCCAATGATCATCTCCACCTTGCTTTGGGCAAATTGCTTCGCAATGCGATTGCCGAGCATCGCGGCGCGGGGTGATCCATTCTGTTCCTAAGTCCTTGGTGGTGCATCAGAGTTGCGGGTTGTCGCCGGACGTGACCATGGGCTATTGTTGCCATACGGGAGGCTTGGTGTGACGATGGCGGCAAACGCCTCGCGCACCGGTGAAGCGGCGAATTTGATGATTGATAAAGACCATAACCGGGGGCTGAGAGGCTTGCGGCGCTTCGCTGGCGTCATGGCGGCAGTGGCGGCGGCGATCGTTTTCGGCGCGGGCATTGCCACGAACGCCTTCGCCCAAGACGGAACGGTTGTCATCGGCGGCAGCGGCGCGCCGGACGTTCAAGTCGATCTCAACGCCATCACTGGCGGGGGGCCCTCCACGCCCTATAGCCCGGCCGGCCGGCAGCTTCTGATGCCCAACGCCGGAAAGATTCATGGCCTCAAATTGAGGCCGCCGGGTTCACCCAGCGGGGTCAAACGTACCACTGCAAAGGTCACACCGAAGCCCGAGGCGCCAACAACCCAGGCCACCGGAGAGCCCACCGGCGATGAACCTTTGATCCCGCCGCCTTCAGCCGAACCGGCGCCGCCGGCACCGCCTCCCTCCGCATCGGCCCCAACCCCCTTGGCCAAATCCGCGGAAGAACCGCCGCCGCCGCCGGCCCAGAAGACTCTGCCGGTCGAGTCAGCGCCCCTGGCGCCTGCCGCCAGATCCACGGCCCCGGCAAAGGCCACGGAAAAGACGGCCGAAGCGGCGGCGCCCGAGACGCCCCCGCCGCCTCCCCCGCCCGCTCCCAGCAAGGCGGAAACGCCGCCATAACCGGCTCCAGCCCCGGCTGCGACCAAGACCGAGTCGGCCGCTCCACCGCCGCCCCCGCCCGTCCCGGTCACATCCGTCCCGGTCACATCCGTTCCGGTCACACCCGTCCCGGTCACACCCGCTCCGGCAACCAGCGCCGAAACGGCGCCGCCGCCGGCACCCAATCAACAAATTGCGGCTCTGCCGCCCGCTCCGTCGTTTTCGATGGAGAAGCCGACCGCCATTCCTTTTACGGTCGGAGCTTCGACGCTTGCCGATCCCGCCAAGCAGATGCTGGGTAGCGTCGCCCAGACTTTGAACGGCAATGCCGACCTTCGCCTGCAGATCGTGGCGTACGCGACCGGCAGCGACGACAATGCGAGCCAAGCGCGCCGGTTGTCGCTGTCTCGCGCTTTGGCGGTCCGATCTTTCCTGATCGATGCCGGAATCCGCAGCACGCGCATGGACGTGCGGGCGCTGGGCAACAAATTCGATTCGGGTCCCGGCGATCGCGTGGATCTCATTGTTGTTAAACCATAGATCGCGCCTTAGGCCGGGCAAATTCCGCCGGCGCCTCCGGAGTAACGCATGACGAGTCCCAAACGGTTCCTCACCCGAATGATCATATTCGTGGTGGCGGTATTGGCCGTCGGTGGCGTGCTGCTGGGACGTCTCTACGACATCTTTCTCTACAACCCGCCGCTCAACGCCGTGATCCTCCTCGTCATCGCGTTCGGCATCGGCTTTGCGTTCCACCAAGTCTTGATGCTGCGGCCCGAAGTGACGTGGATCGAAACCTTCCGGCGCGACCGGGGATTTGCTTCCACCGACAAACCGCCGAAACTCTTGGGGCCGATGGCGAACATGCTGGGCGACCGCTCCAACAAGCTTCGCCTTTCCGCCATGTCGCAGCGGTCCTTGCTCGATTCGATCAGTGCCCGGCTCGATGAATCCCGCGAGATCTCGCGCTACATCATCAGCCTGCTCATTTTCCTCGGCCTGCTCGGCACGTTCTGGGGCTTGCTCGAAACCGTGCGCTCGGTCGGCAGCGTCATTCAGGCCATGGACGTATCATCAAGTGACCTGACGGCCGTGTTCGACAATTTGAAGGCGGGATTGAACAAGCCCTTGACCGGCATGGGCACGTCCTTCGGCTCGTCGCTGTTCGGCCTGAGCGGGTCGCTCGTCGTCGGGTTTCTCGAGCTGCAGGCCGGCCAGGCGCAAAATCATTTCTATAACGAACTCGAAGAATGGCTTTCCGGCATGACCCGGCTTTCGAGCGGTGCCGGAGCCGGCGAAGGCGATCAACCGGTCCCCGCCTATATCCAGGCTCTGCTCGAGCAAACCGCCGACAATCTCGAAAATCTGCAGCGCACTCTTTCGCGCAGCGACGAAGGCCAGCACAACGCCAATAACGCGCTTATTGCCTTGTCCGACCGGCTATCAACGTTGAACGACCAGATGCGGACCGAGCAGGACCTGATGCTCAAGCTCGCCGAAACCCAGCTCGAGATGAAACCGATTCTGGCCAAACTCGCCAATGCGGCCAGCGACGGCGGCATCGGCATGGATGGGGCGACCCGGACCCATATCCGCAATATCGACGTCTATCTGGCGCGGCTTATCGAAGACATCGGCAGCGGACGCAGCCAAATGACCCAAGAAATCCGCAGCGAGATCAAACTGCTCGCCCGCACCATCGCGGCGATGGCGGAAGACAGCTAGCGATGCGCGGCAGGGCCTCTACCCGCCGCCGTTCCGTCGATATCTGGCCGGGATTCGTCGACGCGCTCACCTCGCTCCTCCTCGTCATCACCTTCGTGCTCGTCGTGTTCGTGCTCGCGCAATTCTATTTGCGCGCAACACTATCGGGCCAAAACGAAGAGCTGAAACGCCTCACCCAGCAGGTGAGCCAGCTCGCCGATCTGCTATCTCTTGAAAAGCAGTCCAACGAAAAACTTCAAACCAATGTTTCGCAACTATCGACCGAGTTGCAGAGCACGCTGGCCGAGCGCGAGAAGCTGACGACCCAGCTCAACGACCTCAAGACTCAGGCCGCGGCGAGCGAAGAGCAGTTGACCCAGGCCCGCGCCGAGCTTGAAAGCTTGCATCGCGATATCGAAGCGCTGCGCCAGGTGAAAGATCAGCTGGAATCGCAGGTGGCGCAGCTCAGCGGCAATCTCAAGGAAAGCCAGACTAAGGCCAGCGATCTCGAAACCCAGCTGGGCGCCGAGCGCGACCGCTCGAAAGAACTCGAAGCCAAGCTGGCGGATCAGACCGAGCGCACGCAACTGGCTCAAAAAACCATCGACGAAAAAGACGTTTTGCTGCGCGATAAATTATCGGCCCTGGAGAGCGCGCAGAAGGTGACGGCGGAACAGCGCGCCCAGATCGAGGTTCTGAACCAGCAGATCAAGGCGCTTCGCGATCAATTGTCGGCGATCCAGAAGGCGCTCGAAATTTCCGAAGCGTCCGCCAAGGAACAGAAAGTTCAAATCGCCGATCTCGGCAAGAAGCTCAACCTTGCCTTGGCCGGCAAAGTTCAGGAACTCGCCCGCTATCGCTCGGAATTTTTCGGCAAGCTGCGGGAAATTCTGGGCGACCGGCCGGATATCCGGGTGGTCGGCGACCGCTTCGTGTTCCAGTCCGAGGTGTTGTTCGACAGCGGGTCGGCGGATTTGGGCGATGACGGCAAGACGCAATTGGCGGCGCTCGCCAAGACCCTGATCGACATCGGCAAGCAGATTCCGCCCAATATCGATTGGGTATTGCGAGTCGACGGCCATACCGACAAGCGGCCGATCAATACGGCCGCCTTCCCTTCGAATTGGGAACTGTCGACCCAACGCGCCTTATCGGTGGTGCGGTTTCTGATTTCTGAGGGTGTCGCACCCCAGCATTTGGCGGCCACCGGTTTCGGGGAGTTTCAGCCGCTCGATTCCGGCGACGACGAAGTCGCCTATCGCCGCAACCGCCGGATCGAACTCAAGCTCACCGAGCGGTAACGGAAACCGGTTGCGGCGGTTCGTCTGCTTGTGCTGACAATCCGGCAAGAGCCGGCGCGTTGAATTGCAGTTCCGCCAAACGCGCGTAAAGGCCGCAGCGGGTGATCAATTGCTCATGGCTGCCGATATCGACGATGCGGCCGCGCTCCATCACCACGATCCGCCCTGCCTTCAGGACCGTTGCCAAGCGATGGGCGATGACCAGGGTGGTGCGGCCTTTCATCAGGCGCTCCAGAGCCACTTGGACCATGCGCTCGCTTTCGGCATCGAGCGCGCTCGTCGCTTCGTCGAGAAGCAAAACGGACGGGTTGCGCAAGATCGCCCGGGCAATCGCGACGCGCTGTCTTTGTCCGCCGGAAAGCGTGACGCCGCGAGCCCCCAAATGGGTGTCGAATCCCTCGGGAAGCTGGTCGAGGAATTCGCTGGCCGCCGCGGCATCGGCGGCCGCGCGCACATCGGCGTCGCTCGCTTCCGGGCGCCCGTAGCGGATGTTGTCCCAGGCATTGCCCGAGAAAATCACCGGGTCCTGGGGAACCAACCCGATCCGCGCGCGGACCGCCCGCGGATCCGCGTCTTTTAGAACCACGTCATCGAGGGTAATCACACCGGATTGCGGATCGTAGAATCGCAGCAGAAGCTGGAACACCGTGGTCTTGCCGGCACCCGATGGACCGACCAGCGCCACCGTTTCGCCCGGCGCCACCAGCAAGGAAAAATTTTCCAACGCCGCATCATCGGGGCGCGTTGGATAATGAAAGGTCACGCCGCGGAAGGCGACGGCCCCTTGGGCGCGCTCAGGGAACGGCAGCGGCCGGGCCGGCGCCTCGACGTCGCTCTTGGTGGCCAGCAGCTCCAGCAAGCGCTCGATCGCCCCCGCCGCTTGCTGCAAATCGCCCATGAATTCGGAGAGCGAGCCGACCGCACCCGCAACCAGGGCGGCGTAGAACACGAAGGCGGAAAGTTGTCCCGCCGTCAGCTTGCCGGCGAAGACATCCAGGCCGCCGATCCACAACACGACTCCGGTGGCGCCGAACGCCAGCAGCGTCGCAAAGCCGGTGAGAAAGGCGCGCGAATTGATCCGCTTCGTAGCAATGGCAAATGCCTGCTCAACCCGCGCCGCAAAGGAGGCGCG
>JBGOXX010000054.1:0-12786 GCA_041479345.1 Alphaproteobacteria bacterium | reverse complement strand
GGTCCGACCCATTGTCTCGAAACGCCTTGGCGCACCCGTAGGCAATGCTGTGCTCGTTGGCAATACCAACCACTAGTCCCTTCTTGCCTTCAAGCATACTCCCCTCCATTCTTTAATCGTCTAATGAAGCTGCGAAGATCGCGTAATGAGGTTGGGAGAACGAAAATCTTTCGTAGCCGATGTATAACTGTGGCTCGGCTTAGCCCGCTCCTTGCCGAAAGAAGATAACTCGTCCACGCCGTCGAATCGTTTTCGTCACGCGGCGTCGTTCATGGTGACGTCGAGGGGCTTGATCAGCTCGACGATGCCGCGCTCACCGGAGCGGGTGGCGAAGCCGAGGGCAGAAGCGAGCGTGATCATGCGCCGGTTTTCGTCTAGCGTCTGACCGCTGATCTTCCCAACGCCGCGCTGCCGACAATATCGTTCCACCTTGACAAGAAGAGCACGACCGAGGCCCAGCCCTTTGAGATCGGAACGGATGATGATGGAGAATTCGGCCCGCACGGCATCGGGGTCAAGCACGACCCGCACCACTCCCAGCGTGTCGCCGTCTTGAACGGCGATGAAGGCCATTTCGCGATCGTAGTCGATCTGGGTCAGCCGAGCCATTTGGCTATGGGGGATCTCCTTGACCATGCCGAAATGGCGCATGCGGATATCGTTGATATCGAGACGTGCGTGAAAGGCATGGTGCGCAGGCTCGTCCTCCGGGCGGATCGGGCGGAGCAGAATCTCTCGCCCATCTTTCAGCCGGATATGTTCCTCCAATTCCTTGGGATAGGGACGGATGGCGAGGCGGCTAAGGGCCTTGTTCATTACTGCTTTCACTCGGATACGACCGTCCAAGGCCACGACCCCGGTTTCATCGGCGAGCAACGGGTTGATATCGAGCTCGTAAATCTCGGCGATATCAGTGACTAGCTGCGAGATACGGCACAGCGCCACCGCAACGGCATTGCGGTCGGTGGCCGGATGGTTGCGATAGCCGGCGAGAAGTTGCGAAATGCGCGTGCGGCCGATCAGCTCCTGCGCGAGATGCATATTGAGCGGAGGCAACGCCACGGCGCTGTCCTTGACCAACTCGACCGACGTTCCTCCTTGGCCGAACAGGATGACCGGGCCGAACACCGCATCCGCACCGACGCCGATGATCAACTCGTGGGATGTCAAACGCCTGATCATCCGCTGCACTGTGAAGCCGCGGAGCCGCGCCGATGGGAAAGCCCGCCGGATATGTTCTTCCATTGAGGCTGCCGCGGCGCGCACTGCTTCGGGCGCGGACAGATCCAGCGCCACGCCACCTGCATCCGATTTATGGGTAATGTCGTCAGACAGAATCTTGAGCACCACCGGAAAACCGATCTCGATGGCTGCCGTCGCACATTCCTCCGGGGTAGCGGCGATACGGGTGGCCGCCACGGGAATACCATAGGCCGTCAGGATGGTTTTGGCATCGTGCTCGTCGAGCATCTCGACGCCTTTGGCGAGGGCACGGGCGATGATGGCGCGCGCAGCGGCAACATCCGGCTGGAAGGCTATGCCGAGCGACGAGGGAGTCTGCATCAAGAGCTCCTGATTGCGCCGGAACTCAACGAGGTGCATGTAGCCGCGCACTGCCTGCTCGGGGGTCTCGTAATCTGGGATGCCGCTCTCGGCCAGAATTCGGCGCGCACTCTGCACCGCCTCCGCCCCGACCCAGCAGGCGAAAACGGGTTTTTTGGTTTTGGCCGTGGCGATTCGATCGATGACCGCCCTGGCCACTTGTTCGGCCGCCACCATGGCGACGGGGCAGTGCATCACCAGCACGGAATCGACCTCCGGCGCGTCGAGTAAGACGTCGAGCGCCTTGATGTAGCGTTCGGCCGGGGCGTCGCCGATGATGTCGACCGGGTTGCCACGTGACCAAGTCGGTGGGAGGAAAGCGTCGAGGCGAGCCAGAGTTTCCGGCGACAAATCTGCCATTCTACCGCTGTGCTCGGCCAAAGCGTCCACCGCCAGAACGCCGATCCCGCCCCCGTTCGTGAGGATGGCCAAGTGCTCGCCGCGGGTATTGCGGAAATGGTCGCCGGCCCGTGCCAGCGTCGCCACCGCCTCGAAAATCTCCTCGAAGGTCTTGACACGGAGAATGCCCGAGCGCGACAGGGCAGTTCCGTAGACATGGTCGGCGCCCGCCAATGCCCCGGTATGCGATGCCGCTGCCTTGGCGCCGCGCTCGCTGCGACCCGATTTGATCGCCAGTATCGGCTTGTTCCGCGAGGCGGCGCGGGCCGCCGAGATGAATTTTCGCGCGTTGGCGATGCTCTCGATATAGAGGAGGATGGCGCTGGTTCCGGGATCGCTGCCTAAGTAGTCGATCACATCGCCGAAATCGACCTCGGCGGCATCGCCCATGGAGACGAAGTGCGAAAAGCCGATGCCCTTGGCGCAGGCCCAGTCGATCACCGCCGTGCACAGAGCGCCCGATTGCGACACAAAAGCGATCTTGCCGGGCAGCGCGGCGCGGTGGGCAAAGCTCGCATTCAATCCGAGCGGCGGCACCAGAAGACCAACGCAGTTCGGGCCCAGGATACGCATGCCGCTGGCCCGGGCGATCTCCAGCACCTCTTTCTGCAGTGTTTGGCCGCTGGTATTGTGATGCAGGCCGAGCCCGGCAGTCATCACCACCGCCGCCGGCACGGCGCGGGCGGCGAGATCGCGCATCACCTGCGGCACAATTTGTGGCGGCACGCAAACAACCGCCAGATCGGGAGTGGTCGGCAGATGGGCGATCTCCGAATAGGCCAGCACACCGTGGACAGCCTCGATCCTGGGGTTGACCGGCATGATGGGGCCGTTAAACCCACCCGCGATCAGGTTGTGCATCACCACCTGCCCGACCGAGCCAGGACGGTCCGAGGCCCCGATGAGGGCTACCGAACGCGGGTGAAACAGCGCATCGAGATGATGAATGCTCATGGCTACTTTGCGCCAAAGTAGAAAATAAACGACCGTATTCTTTATCGATGTATCTAACGCGACCGGTACTGATTGCCGCGCAGCACAATAGCCCCTGCGCAATTAACGACACGTGAAGATGACGATATATACTGATGATATATAAAGACGATGGAGGTTTTGCAGGAGCCGTCAATTCGGTTGCGATGGAGCTGTTGCACGATCAAATACCGGCGTTTTTGTGGACGTGGCGCTCTCTTGGCTGCGTCGAAGGGAATCAATTGACCGCCATCTCCCTCGGGGCATCGATGCTTAATAAGAAGCTCTTTGATCGCCCCGACGATTCGTGGCGTCGCCATAGCGCCGGCACTACCGGAAGCAAGAAACTTCTCGGCGCTTCCATTTCGGCGGGAATTTCTCGACGTAGGCGCGAAACAGCTCACCAGTCATCGCCCCGTCGATGACGCAGGGCACCGTCACGCCGTCACAGCGCAGAGCCGCCATGAACGCGCTGGTTTTCCAGTGATCCTGTAGCACGCCGGCCATCAAACACTGGCCCCGTGGCTGTCCTTACCATCAATGTCATCTGGGCCGGCAAGGAGTGGCGGATCGCGCCTCAATTAGGAATCCGCGGGCAAAGGGTCAAAGACTTTGGAGTGGAAGCGGATTAAAGAAGGGGCGGCTCACAGCCGAAGACTCATCCAATCTTCAAAAACTGCATTACTGTCATGCGAAGCAAGCTTCGCACCGGATATATTCAACATGGGATATATTCGATATGAATCTTGTCGTACCGTGTTGCGCCCACAGTCACTCTGCCTAGTGCATGAATCGTCTTTTTGACCTTCTCCGCCAGCTCGTTTTTGGTGGGCGCAGATAGGACCGCATCTGGGAAATCGCGGCTGGTTGCGAGCCACGTTCTAGCCTCGTCCCGCCATTCAGCCAAGACCAGCACGATTGGATATTTTTCAGTCATGGCGGGTGCTCCTTTGTTGGACCGCACAAATCAAGATAATCGTACGTAATTTCTCTTACTTTTCCGTAAATGGGCCGGATGGGGTTGAACTGACGGACACGCCGCTCGAAACACTGACCGCTATGCTGTCCCTCCCATAAAATTCGTCCGACGCAGAAATTCTGGCTTTTCAATTCGATGTCCCATAGCGTCGGGGCATGCGCAAAATCCTGATTTCGACCTTTCATGGCGTTCGCTCGGGTTTTCGAACTCGTGCCGATCTGCGGCTTGAGGTGATGGCTCTCCGCCACCAGCTGGAAGTTCTTCGACGTGACCGCCAAACTCGGTTCCGATAATGACTCAACTCGACCGAATCTTTTGGATTCTGCTCTATCGCCTATGGGCCCGCTGTGTCGATTTCGACGGCGGTATAAAAGCGAGGCCTTACTAACCTGCTGCACAACACGATGAGTCCTCCCACAGTCAAATATTAGGGGAAAAACTCACCCCCCACTTGGGCCAACCTACAGGCGGAAGGTCAATGACGGTACCCAGTTCAATGTTTCGGTGTGCTCCACACCCTGCGTCGGTTATGCCTACCGAAGACCTTATCCTGACAATCCCGAATGAGATTTCCCGTCGAGGCAAAAACAGGAGCACCCTGCAATGAGACAAGCACCGTATATCGCCGACGTTGAGAGCAAACGGCGGACTCTTCGCAGGAACAAACTGGTCGCCGGCGGTCTGCTTGTCATCGCCGTCCTGGTATTCATTGGAATTCGACTTTTTGGCCGGCCGTCGTTTGCCGCCGAGTTGATAAGCGCCGCCGCAGAGGCCGCGATCGTCGGCGGCCTGGCCGATTGGTTTGCCGTCACCGCCCTTTTCCGGAGGCCTCTTGGCTTGCCGATCCCGCACACAGGGTTGATCCCCGCACGCAAGGACGAAATCGGCAAATCGCTCGGCGGCTTCGTGAGAGACCAGTTTCTCGATCCGGAACTGCTGATTGAACGTCTGAGAAAGGAGAATCGGGCTGTGCAGTTGGCTCAATGGGTCGACACTGCAGAAGCAGCAAACTTCATCGCGGATCGCGTGATCGCGATCGTGCCAATCATTTTGAATTACGCGAACGATGCGCAGATCCGTACGTTCCTCGGCAATGTCGCCCACGGCGGCCTTCGCCGGCTAGACCTCGTTCCTACGCTGGACGCCGTCATCGAGGCCCTGCTTAGGGCGGGCAAACACATGGAAATTGTTGACGCGGTCATCCAGATTCTGAGGCCGTCCCTCGAAGGCATCAAAGAACCGATCGTGGAGAGAGTCGGCGAGCAGACCGGACGGTTTTTTCCGCGCTATTTCGATCGAAGGATTGGGGAAGGAGTCGTTGATGGGGTCAAGAAATGGCTGGATGCCGTCCAAACCTCCGGCAGCGAGGAGCGCCTGCGGCTTGACGTATGGACTCAGGAAGCGATGGCTAAGTTCCGGGCCTCGCCTGATTATCCGAGTTTGATCGAGCAGGCACAAAGGGCGATCGTCAATCACCCCGCCCTTGGGCATTCGCTTGGCGCCATCTGGGACGAAATCAGGCGCGAACTGATGAACGACGTATTTTCACCGTCTCCAAAGATCGGATTGATCAGCGTCGAGGTCGTTCGAACAATTGGCCGGCTTCTGCAGGAAACGCCGGCGGTGCAGCAATACTTAAATGCCGCAATCGAACGGATCCTGGTGGATTACATCACGCCTTGGCGCGTCGAAATCGGAAACTACATCGCAGAGGTGGTTGCCGGCTGGGACGGCCCGAAGATTGCTGACGCTATCGAACTCCAAGTCGGCAGAGATCTTCAATACATTCGAATCAACGGAACGCTCGTTGGCGCGTTGATCGGGAGCACCTTATTCCTCATAGGGGTCGCGATACCGGGACTCCTTAAGATCGCGGCGGCCACGATATTCTGAAGGTTTAGGTTTATTATCGGGATCAATTGTGCGGTTCTAACTGGCTACTGGCCCCCAGGCTCCCCTATCGGGTGCCGGTGCCGAGGAACGTTGTTATGACGGACGCGACGGACGTTCACGGGCGCAGCGATCTTTTCCAACCGGTGCGGCTGGGGTCTTACCGGCTCGCGAACCGCATCGTCATGGCGCCGCTGACGCGGAGCCGCGCCGGCGCCGACGGCGTGCCATCGCCTCTGATGGCCGAGTATTACGAGCAACGCGCTTCCGCCGGATTGATTGTCGCGGAGGGAACCAATATTTCGCCCCAAGGAAGAGGTTATGCCTTCACCCCGGGGATCTACAGCACGCGGCAGGTCGAAGCCTGGCGGGTCGTGACGCAAGCGATTCACGCCAAAGGTGGTCGAGTCTTCTTGCAACTCTGGCACGTCGGACGCATCTCGCATCCCTCGCTGCAGCCGGACGGCGCGTTGCCGGTAGCGCCCTCGGCGATCTGCCCTTCAGGCCTGGCCTATACGGAAACCGGCTTCCAACCAATTGCGACGCCGCGCGCCTTAGAGACCGACGAAATTCCCGGCATCATCGAGCAATATCGCCACGCGGCGCAGAACGCCCTGGCGGCCGGCTTCGACGGCGTCGAGATCCACGCCGCCAACGGCTACCTTATCGAGCAGTTTCTCCGCGACAGCACAAATAAGCGGAGCGATGCCTATGGCGGACCGCGCGAGAACAGGGCGCGCTTTTTGCTGGAGGTGGTGGAAGCCGTGGTTGGGGTCTGTGGGGCTGAGCGCGTCGGCATCCGTCTTTCGCCCGTCAGCCCGGTCAACGACATCGGACCCGACAGCGATCCCGAGGCGACTTACAGCTATGTCGTGCAGCGACTAAATGCATTCGGATTAGCCTACCTGCACATCATCGAAGGGGTGACCCAAGGGCCGCGCGATGTTCCAGGCAGTTTCGATTTCCAGATCCTGCGGAGGTTGTTCAAAGGCCGCTACATCGCGAACAATGGTTATGACCTTGAGCTGGCCCTGAAGGCGCGGCGACAAAATCTCGCTGACTTGATCGCATTCGGGCGGCTCTACATTGCCAACCCCGATCTCGTCGAACGTCTGCGCATCGGCGCTCCGCTGAACGTGCCCGACCGCGCGACCTTCTTCGGTGGCGGCGCGGCAGGGTACACTGATTATCCGTTCCTGAAACCGGCTGAGCGCGGCGTCGCTTAGCGGCGCGCGCGACATGTCATTCCAAGCCGGATGACCAGGAGGCACACCATGAATCGGCGCGAATTGATTATGGGCATCGCTGCGAGTGCGGCCACCCTAGCCGCGGGCTCTGCCCGGGCTCAGGGCGCGGGGATCATTATAGAAAATTGGCGCCGAGATCGGCGTTGCGATTGCTAGAGCAGCGACGAAGGTGATGAAGGAATTTCCTTTGCCGAATGTCTACCGGTTGCTCGAACCGGGCCCCGTGGTCTTGCTGACGACCGCCCGCAAAGGCCGCGCCAACGTCATGACGATGTCCTGGCACATGATGGTCGACTTCGAACCGCCGCTCGTCGCCTGCGTGGTCAGCGGCGCCAATTACAGCTTTGCGGCGTTGCGGGCAACGGGAGAATGTGTAATCGCCATCCCAGCACGGAAATTAGCGCCCAAAGTTGTGCAAATCGGCAATTCATCGGGCCGCGACATCGATAAATTTAGGGCCTTCGGTCTGACGCCGATGCCAGCCGAGCGCGTGGCGCCGCCTCTGGTGGCTGAGTGCTTCGCCAATCTCGAATGCAAGGTGACCGACAGGCGTCTGGTGAACAAATACAATCTTTTCATCCTCAAAGTGCTGAGGGCTTGGATCGATCCGGCGCAGAAGAAACCCAAGACCATTCACCATCAAGGGTATGGCGTGTTTGTCGTGGATGGCGAGACCATCAAATTGAAATCGAAGATGCCGTGAGGCTCCCTCGTGCCGATAGGGCTGAAACCCACAGAAACCCTGGGTTTTCAATTGGTAGCGGCGGAGGGCTACCAGCGTTATTTCGGCCTGTTCGTCGCAAGAATTCCGCGCCTTGATACGATCTCCTGGCAGCTGAAATCGCTCGCAAACTCTGCACCCTTTTGACGTGACCGTCCGCCCACCCTCTCGGATATTCGGATGGGCGTGGACAATCCCAACCAGATGAACATCGCCGCCTTCCAGATGGATCATTCGCCATTGATCGAGGTCGGGCAATCCTTTTGCTTTATTTTCTCCATTCTACAACTCCACTACAAAACATGGATCGAACGTCGGGTTCAGCTCGTAGCCATCATAGCCGCGGGGATTGCACACCACGCGAGTCCGGCACACTGGCGAGTAGCCCGCCTTCCCGGTCTTTGGGTTTTCCCATCGGCGCGGAAACACCCCCTCCCGCCCTCGAAAAAGCCCCCGGAAAAGCGCAATCTTCTCAGCGGTTGGAGAGGTCATTGTTACGCCGGCGGCGATTTGTGGCGATTATTTAGTCGCCTCATCTGCCTGCGGACGTTCCAGCGTGCCCAATTGCTCGGCGATCTCCGACCGTTCCCGGTCGAGTGCGGTCAGCCGGCCCTTCAGGGTCGCAATCTGTCGAGCAATGTCGTCTGTGTTGGAGATCGTATCGTGCCTTTCAGTCGTAGAAATGCTCCCGGAAGCCTATCCGGGTTTCCGTGGCGAGCGCCCCACCAATTCTAAAAGGTTATATCCACTCACGGCGAACAGCGGAACGACATACCCGAGCGCCATTGAACGCCGCAGGGCAGCGCTGAATTGCCATTGGCGCTCGCCAATCACCAATGATGAATTCGGAAGCGGGACGATTCCCCCTCCCGACGACGAAAGAGCTTGAATCTATGCCTGATCGGGCATAGATTGGGAAGAGGTTCGAGGACATGGTGAAGCCGGCCAGCGAAGACCAGCCCAAGCCAGTGCGTTGGGTCGGCAGCAGCAAGGAAGACCTGAGCGACTTCCCGGAGGGGGTGCGGCGGCGGGTCGGTGGCGCGCTGTGGGAAGCTCAGATCGGCCGCAAGGCACCTTACGCGAAGCCGTTCAAGGGGTTTGGCGATGCTGGTGTGTTGGAGATCGTGGACGACTTCGACGGCGACACCTTCCGTGCGGTCTACACCGTGCACTTTGCCAAGGCGGTCTATGTGCTGCACGCCTTCCAGAAGAAATCCAAGCGCGGCAGCGCCACGCCCAAGGCCGAACTGGACCTGATCGACCAACGGCTCAAGCGAGCAAAAGAGGATTACGAGCAATGGTCAAAAAGCGAGAAGCCAACATCCCGGTGACTGCAAGTGGCGGCAACGTATTTGCCGACATGGGTTTGCCCGAGCCCGAAGAGGAGCTGACCAAGGCGCAGCTTGCGAGCCACATCCGGCAGGTGATCAAGCGTCAGCGTTTGACCCAGGCCGCAGCGGCGGCGCTCATGGGCATCGATCAGCCGAAGGTGTCGGCCCTCCTCAACGGACGGCTCGCGAACTTCTCCAGCGAACGCCTAATGCGTCTGCTGACCGCGCTCGGCCAGGATGTGGACATCACGGTCAGGACAAAACCGCGCAATCGCGCGCACGGCCGTATCCGCGTCCTCGGCGAGGTGCACGCATGAGGAGCCAGTACAAATTTTCTTGGGACCGTCCTTCGTATCCCTGAGTGTGTGAACACGCGCACAACTTTGATTGCGAGGTGTTCCCGTGAGTGGTTGCGGCTGCGGTTCAGAACAAACCAGCGCGGTCTCGCAGCAGGATCTGCGTTATCGCCGTATCCTTTGGGTTGCTCTCGCGCTGAACGCGGCCATGTTCTTCGTAGAAATTGCCGGCAGCTTGCTGTCCGGATCGATCTCTCTTCAGGCCGACGCCCTCGACTTCCTGGGCGACGCCGCCAATTTCGCAATCGGCCTCATGGTGCTGGGATCGAGTGTCCAATGGCGTGCACGCGCCGCCTTGAGCAAGGGTATGGTCATGGGCCTCTTCGGCCTCTGGGTTGCGGCCAATACCGTCCTTCATGCAGTTTCCGGCGCCGTACCGCGAGCCGAGTTCATGAGCGGCATCGGGCTCCTGGCCCTTACGGTGAATTTCACGGTGGCGATCCTGCTGTTCCGCTACCGCGGCGGTGACAGCAACCGGCTTTCCATCTGGCTGTGCACGCGTAACGACGCGATCATCAATGTCGCCGTCATCGCAGCGGGCGCCGGGGTGTGGGCGACCGGCACCCATTGGCCTGATGTTGCCGTAGCCGCTGTCATCGCGGCACTCGGCTTGTCCGGTTCCTATCGAATCATCGCGAAAGCCCGGGCCGAACTGCAGCATGCTGCAACCGGTCCGGTTGCAGCGGAATAATCCAATGAATTTATTTAGCGCAAAAACGGCGTTGTCATCACGGTAACGGCGTGGCGGCGATCTTCGATTTCTTCTCGCGGCACATCGTCGGCTGGTCGATGAGTGCCAGGAGACGGCACAATTCGCCACGGCCCAGTCGAGTTCGAAAGGCAGGCGATGTTAGCTTAAGATGGTGTCCTCGAAGCCGGCAGCCCAACCGCCCATATGGTGAGAACGGCTGCGCGGTTCACGGTGATTGTTCGAGTCATGGCCCTTACTCAGAAGCCACCAGGTTGAGTTGACTTAGTTCGGCCCCGCCTTTATTGCGAAATTCTGGAGTATTGCTTACCGCTGATAGAGACCGGTGAGCGTGGCGCTCGCAATCGTGTGTTGGTGCAACATTGCGTTAACGACCGCCGGAGCCGCGCTGGCGTCTAGCGGGATTTTTTCGACGTCGAGCGCGAACACGGTGAATATGTAATGGTGCGTGCCGCTACCGGGCGGCGGACACGGGCCGTCATAACGGGCCGTGCCGAAGTCATTCACACTTTGGATGGCGCCGTGCGGCATAGCCCCCGTCTTGCCTCCGCCGGCTCCTGCGGGCAGCTGCATCACCATTAGCGGAATGTTGAAAATGATCCAGTGCCACCAGCCTTGGCCGGAACGCGCGTCAGGATCAAACAGCGTCACGGCGAAGCTCTTGCTTGCCGCCGACAAACCGCTCCAGGCCAGATCCGGCGAGATGTTCTCACCCGCACAACCGAATTGATTGTAAACGAGGCGCATTGGCAGCGGTTTCCCGTCTTGTACCACCGCGCTTGAGAAGTGCATTTCTGCCGCTCGGGCGGGAGAGATAATGACCAAAACAGAGATGACCGACAAAAATGCCGTCATCGTGATAGGCTGGCGAACTCCGACGATTTCTTTTTTTCCTGCCATGGTTGCTCCTAGAAATTCCGGGAATTGCTAGACCGCGCCCATGTGGAGGCAAGAAAAGATCGAACCGCTACCAACCACCTAGTCTAATCGGCAAAAATCGGCAAAAAGCACTATATTTGGAGATGGTTAGACGTCCCTGCGCAAGATGTGGTAGCGGCGGAGGGCTACCAGCGTTATTTCAGGCTCTTTTCCGCGCGAATCCCTCGGCTCCCAGTGTCGTAGGTTCAATTCCGGGACACGCAACCACCTTTACCGAACTCGCGTCCTCCTTACGTAAGTCCGCCGCCAACGAACGAAGCCATTATAGCAGGTCGTGCGAGGTCCGTAGCTTTCCGGCAGATCGCGCCATGACGCACCTGATCTCCACACCCAAAAGATGCCGTTGAGAACGCGCCGGTCATCCACACGCGGGATACCCGCGGCTTATTCGGGAGCATCGGCTTGATGACGCTCCATTCGCGGTCGGTGAGTTCATATCGCATGATTCGAGGCTCCGGTTTGGGAGCTCGAATCACATCTCCGCCGACGCCGTCAAGGGCCGTTCCGCACTTCCGGAATCAGCTGCCAAGCGGACATGGCGCAAAGGCCGCCGTTCTTCGCATTTTGACCCGAAGGAGACATAAGGCATCACGTTCTTATTTGATCATCTTCGTCGGCTGTGATCCGGCACCGGACTTTGACCCCTTTCGGCGTCCAACTGCGACCCCGGCGCGTGGTGAAATTTTTGGTGCGTTAAATAGCTTAGCGAACTCGTGGTGGGGTCAATCTTCCAAGCCGATTGGGGGTCAATCGCCGCGCCGCTCCACACTTCAATTTCAGCTGGGCGAATCTTATCCACATTCCGGTGCAGGCACTGGTAATCGCAGTGCTGCCGGTGATCATCTTGCTTCGGCGTGACCGGCGGATAGCGTCGCTTGCCGCATTTCTGTTCGTCGCGCTTCTCGTCAACGCCGTGATTTGCGGCGTGCTGTCGAACCCGCACGACCGCTACCAGAGCCGACTCGCTTGGCTTGCGCCGCTAGTTGTCGCGATCGCTGCGCTTGGCTGGCATCGTCATCCGTCGACCGCATTCGGAATGACGGCAATTAAGGCACAAGATCAGGCGGCAGCGGGTGTGTACCGAGAACTTCATCCGTATTGATTAATCGCAGGAATCGTTCAGCGGTAGTGTGCTGCGCCGCCCCGTTGACCTGGGTCAATGCACTGTCATCGATCTGAGCCAGAATATTTAATATAGTGAGCCATTGGCTAGGGCGGGCCTCCGCGCGGCGAATGAAGACGGACCCTGAATCAACCGTTCCTACTTTGGCCTCCCGCGCCCCCCCGGAGGGGACGTCGCGGCCGCTACGGCCCGTACCGCCTATCGTAGCAATTATACCGGTCGCAGCAGGCAAACCCGCTTTTGCGGACGAAGTCGCGGCCGCTCCCATGCAAGACTTCAATCTTGTGCGCGACCTGACCGTGTTCGGACGTGTGCTGTTGCGGGCACAAGGCGGGCAGCGCGTGGTGGCGATCTTTGTTGCCTCGATCCTCGTCACCATTGCGAACATGCTCGGACAGGTTCGGCTTAATGTATGGAACGGCCAGTTCTTCGACGCCGTGGGCCGGAAGGACTTATCGGGCTTCGTCCATCATCTTTGGACGTTCCTTGTCATCATTGCCGCGCTGTTGGCTCTCACG